>NZ_DALZDK010000037.1:49519-56565 GCF_031978665.1 Niallia sp.
AGCAATCCCCATTAATTTCCTTGAGTCTTCTTTCTGCCGCAATTGCTTTTGGTATCCGCTCTTTTGCATCCTTTTCCGTATATAGCTGTTGTCTCTGTAGATTGCTTTTTTCCACATAGTCTCTGTCTATAATGGTAAGACCTCCAATACCGCTTCTGCATAGCATCTCAGCAACAGATGATCCAAGAGCTCCAGCACCAATTATTAGCACCTTTTTTGTTCCAATTAATCGCTGTCCTTCCATACCTATGGAAGAAAAAAGCATCTGACGAGAATACCTACTTTGTTCCACTCGTATCTTCTCCTTCCTCATCATCCTCCACTAACAGGCGGAATAAAAGCGACTATGTCGTTTTCCCTTACAATTTCATCGTCCATAACGAATTCTTCATTCACTGCAACCATGACTCCTTGTAGTGATAAAGACGGATATGTATCTAGTAAATACTTCTTAATTTGAGCAATTGCCTGCTCGTTCCACTCCAATTCTATCCTTTCACTGCCTATCGTCTCTTTCACCCCAGCAAAAAAAAGCAATGTAATCAATGTAACTCCTCCTCACTTGGCTTGCCATCAACATACATTTTGGTCCCTTTCTGATTTCCAATCCATTCTTCTCCATTTTCCCAATGTTCTTTTTTCCAAATAGGTACAATCTCTTTGATTCTTTCTATTGCATATTGATTTGCCTCATAGGCATCCTTTCGATGAGGAGTTGAAACAGCAATAACTACTGCTACATCACTGATTTCCAGCTTGCCTATTCGATGAGAGATCGCAATATCAATATCTTTCCACTTTTCTTTGACCTCTTCACCTATTTGCTCCAGCTTCTTCATAGCCATCGGAATATATGCTTCATATGTTAAATAGAGTGTTTTTTTCCCTTCAGTCATTTCCCTGACTGTCCCAATAAAAGTAGTAACCGCTCCCGCATTTCTTCTTATTACTTTATCAATAACATGATGGATATTAATAACATGATCAATTATTTCAAAATACATATAGATTCCTTTCTCCCTGCATACTTTTCTTCTTATCTACCTATCGTAAAGAATATCTATAGATTATCACATATTTAGACAGAATTCTCTAACTATTCTCATCCCTTAATCCGCTTTTCTTGATTGGTATGCAAAAACGTTCTGTAAACCAAACTAAGGAAGAAGACGGAAAAGTTGTATCATGCATGAAAATGGTCTACAATTATTCAATCAAAACAAAATTATTTTTCGCAGGAAAATGGCAATTACATAGGAGGCATAACAAATGAAGAAAGTATTAACTTTAGCAGGTTCTGACACAAGCGGAGGGGCAGGTATTCAAGCAGATTTAAAAACATTTCAAGAGCTAGGCGTTTATGGCATGACCGCCTTAACAACGATTGTCACGATGGATCCAAAGAATCATTGGCATCACAATGTTTTTCCACAGGATATCAACACAGTTAATGCTCAATTAGAAACTGTTCTATCTGTGGGAATTGATGCAATGAAAACAGGAATGCTTGGATCTGTTGAAATCATTGAAACAGCAGCAAAGCTAATTGATGAGAATAATATTAAAAATGTTGTTATCGATCCTGTTATGATCTGTAAGGGAGAAGATGAAGTCCTTCATCCAGAAACAGCAGATGCCCTTCGTGAATTACTTGTTCCAAGAGCAACGGTAGTAACTCCTAATCTTTTTGAAGCTTGGCAGCTAGCCCAAACTGATAAGCCAATCAAAACAGTAGAAGATTTAAAAGAAGCTGCTGTAAAGATCCATGCACTTGGACCAAAATATGTTCTGATTAAAGGTGGCAGCAAATTAGGACACGAGAAAGCAATCGATCTTCTATATGATGGAAAAGAATTTACGATTTTAGAAAGTGAATTAATTGATACTACGTATACGCATGGAGCAGGCTGCACAAACTCTGCTGCCATTACGGCTGAATTGGCAAAAGGTGCTTCAGTAGAAGAAGCTATTCAAACAGCGAAAGATTTTATTACAGCAGCTATCCGCAATGGCTTTAAATTAAATGAATATGTGGGGCCAACTATGCACGGAGCCTATCGTAACGAAAAAGAAAAGCTTAGCGCTAAGTAAGAGAGGCTGAACATGTTTTAAGGCTGCCTCCTTTCAAACGTATCAAGTATTAATAAAAACGACCGTAAGCCTAACCATTTTTTTGTCCGATAAATAAACTAGTAAAAAGGAGGGATATTCTTTGGAATTTGTACAAATTGAAAAGGTACAAGAAGAAATTAATCGTTTAAGTGAAAAAGAAATATACATTCACCTCGAAACGACCAATGGGGCCTATGCAACCCATAATGACGAATCCTTCTTTAACTCTGGTGCTTATATCCGTAATGCAAAGCTATCCTATGAATATGGCAAGATTACAGGAAACGGCCCTTATCGAGTTGGTTTAAAAACCGCTATTGGCTGGATTTATGCAGAAGGCATTACCCATTATGAAGTAGATGATAAAAATAGATTGTTACTGGCAGGCTTAGATTTCACAGGAAAATTGGCAGTAGCACTGGAAATAAGCGAGACACCCTTTGAATAATAAATAATTAAAGCGGAACGGAAATTATATATTATTTTTACCATTCCATGAAAGGAGGATTATAGATGGAGACAGAAAGACAAGTATTAGTAATTTTCCCCCATCCTGACGATGAAGCATTTGGTGTATCTGGAACGATTTCTAAATTTATCCACGAAGGAGTGCCCGTTACTTATGCATGCTTAACACTTGGTCAAATGGGAAGAAATTTAGGGAATCCCCCATTTGCGACAAGAGAATCATTGCCAGAAATTCGTAAAAATGAACTGCAGGAAGCTGCAAGAGCAATGGGATTAGAGGATCTTCGTATGCTAGGATATCGTGATAAAACGATTGAATTCCTAAAGGAGGAAGTTCTAGTCGATGAATTTACCGCTTTACTAGATGAACTAGACCCTTCTTTAGTGATTACCTTCTATCCAGGTTATTCTGTACATCCGGATCATGATGCTACAGGAGCAGCAGTTGTGAAAGCCATTGAGAAAAGAGAAGCTTCTAAACGACCAAAGCTTTATTGTGTAGCGTTTGCCAAAAACTCTGAGGGAGACCTTGGACAACCGGATATCGAAATCGATGTTCAAAATTTTGTAGAGCAGAAAGTGGCAACAATTGCTGCCCATCTTTCACAAACGCAACAATATGCAGCCACTCTCCAAGAGGGATTAAATAATCAAGAACCAGATGTTTTAACTAGATTATATACAGAACGATACTGGACCTATAAATTCTAATCTTTATGGTAACGATTAAAGCAAGCATGGATAATTTTCTGTGCTTGCTTTTTACATTTTAAAATCACCTTTTCTTTTTTAAATGAAAAAAGTTGGTGCAAAATATTCTATCCTTCTACACCAACTCCTTAATTTTTCTATTCTACAAGTCCTTCTAACACTTCTTTTGCATTTTGCACATGATCACTATCTTCTGATTTCACCATTTTCACAAGGAAGTTTCTCATTAGTCGCATTTTAAGCCCCTTAACATGGACTGTTCCTTCAAACTCTACTTGAGTACCTTCAGGAATCTCTGAAAAACGGTAAGCATAGTCAATAGTTAACCCATTAGAACTGCTTCGTCGTATGAATCCATTATTTTTATTATAAGAAAGATACTCTATTTCTGCATATACTTTATTTCCTCGTACATTTCTTATTTCTTTATATTTTGTGCCAACTCCTATCGGCTTATCTGTCATTTTCTCTGTTGCTTCCACTTTATTCATATATTCTGGAGCATTTGCCATATCTGCAAAATATGCAAACACTTCTTCAATGGGCTCACAAATAATAACACTTGCATTAAAATCAGCCATTTTTCCACCTCAATAGGATCTATCTATTTTACGTTAATCATTTCTATTATAACGAATAAATAGCAAATTGAATAATTGATTACAAAAAAGCAGGATGAAAAAAATATGCTTTTAACAAATGAGTGATTACTCACTTTACAAACACCTTCCTTTCCATTACTATATATAGTGAGTAATCACTCATAAATTCAGAAAGGTGGTCTTTTCATGACTGTACCATCCATTGTTTCTGTTAAAAATCTTTCCAAGTCATTTGGAAAAAAACAAATTTTAGATGCGATTGACTTTCAGGTTTATCCTAGCGAAATTTTAGGTTTGCTCGGTCCCTCTGGAGCTGGAAAAACTACACTTGTTAAAGAGATTATTGGTTTAGATTTACCTGACAGTGGTTCCATTCATGTATTAGATAAAGAAATGCCAAATCTAAAGATAATGGAAAAAATCGGTTATATGGCGCAAGCTGATGCTTTATATCAAGATTTAACCGCTAGAGAAAACCTTGATTTCTTTGCTAGATTATATGGATTAAAAGGACCCGAGAAGAAAAACAGAATCGAAAGTACCGCTGCTTTAGTAGAATTATCCGAACATCTATCCAAGCCTGTCTCCCAGTATTCAGGTGGAATGAAAAGACGATTGTCTATTTGTATTGCGCTCTTAAACAATCCAAAATTGCTCATTTTAGATGAGCCTACAGTTGGTATTGATCCGATTCTTCGAAAAGCTATATGGAAAACTTTTAACAAGCTTAAAGAAAATGGCACTTCCATCATTGTAACTACTCATGTAATGGATGAAGCAGAAAAGTGCGATCGGCTAGGAATGATACGAAATGGACAGCTCATTGCTATTGATACTCCGAAAAATCTGATGAGTAGCTGTAATGCACAGTCCATGGAGGAAGCATTCTTATATTATGGAGGTTTAGCAAATGAGAATTAATGCCTTAGTATTGCGCATTATGAAACAATTCTATCGTGACAAAAGAACGCTCGCAATGATGATTCTAGCTCCTATTCTCATTTTAACTTTAGTAAATCTAGTATTTAATGGAGATGACTATGAAACAAAAATTGGTTTAATTAACACCCCTGATCTTATTAGCACAGCCTTCGAAAAAGAAGATGTAAGAACCTCTATCTATGAAAGCGAGTCAAAAGCAAAGGCAGCGTTAAAGGATGGGAGCATCGATGCTTATTTTGCTATGGAGAATGGACAGACAAAATTAATGTTAGAAGGAAGTGATCCTTCTATTAGCAAAGCGACGATTGCAAAGATACAGGGAGCCATGCAAAATCTGTCTCCTAATGAAGCAGTAATTGATGTCCAAGTACTCTATGGCTCTATCGATATGGAACAATTTGACGCATTTGGGCCTATACTTCTTGGCTTTTTTGCCTTCTTCTTTGTTTTTCTAGTTGCAGGGGTATCCTTTTTAAGAGAAAGAACAACAGGAACCTTAGAACGATTACTTTCTAGTCCCATAAGAAGATGGGAACTTGTTCTTTCTTATATTATTGGCTTTGGTTTATTCACCATGGTGCAATCAGGAATTATCGTCTTTTATTCTGTTTATGTGCTTCATATGTCAAACGCTGGTTCCATTCTTTATGTATTAATAACTACCCTTCTGTTAGCATTAGTAGCTCTTACTTTAGGAATTCTCTTGTCGTCTTTTGCTAATAATGAATTACAAATGATTCAATTTATTCCCATTGTCATTGTTCCACAAGTGTTCTTTTCTGGATTGTTTAACTTAGATTCGATTTCTTCTGCAATTAGCTGGATTTCTTACTTAACTCCCTTATACTATGCTGCCGATGCCTTGCAAGAGGTAATGATTCGTGGCAATGGATTTATGGATATAATTGGGTCTCTGAGTATCCTCCTTGGATACTCCGTCGTCTTAATGATTATAAATATCTTTGCTTTGAAAAAATATCGCAGTATTTAGGAGATTATATTTTTCCTCGTCAATCCTTTATAATTAGATTAGATAGTATGGATAAAGGAGTTTCCTATGAATAATAGTGAGAATATATTAGAAATTATTTTAAAAGAAGAACAATCAATGACAGATAAACAGAAAAAAATATTGATCGCTGCAATTGATGCATTTTCCGAGAAAGGCTACGCCGCCACCTCTACAAGTGAAATCGCAAAAATGGCTGGCGTGGCAGAGGGAACAATCTTTCGTCACTACAAAACGAAAAAAGATTTACTGTTAACCCTTCTGTCGCCACTATTAAGTACGTTAATTGCACCACGAGTGATTAAAGATTTTGATAAAGTATTAAATGTTTCCCACCCTAATTTTGAAGATTTTCTACGTGCAATCGTAAAAAACAGAATGGAATTTTTGCAAAAAAACAATACATTATTTAAAATTTTGATACAGGAAATCCCCTTTCATGATGACCTCCGAGAAACGTTCAAAAGTCAAATCGCTGTGAAAATTTTTGGACGTTTTCAAGAAATTATGGAGTCGTACAGTGAAAAAGAAGAGATAATTTCTATTCCGTCTTTAAGCTCGGTTCGCCTAACGGTTACATCCATTTTCGGGTATTTTCTCGCGCGTCACATTCTACTACCAGAGATTAAGTGGGACGATGAAGAAGAAATTGAGCGCACCATCCAGTTTATACTCTATGGATTAAAGCCTCGGGAATAAGAAAAGCGGAGGGCACCCGTTTAGGGGCGTGTGGGCTGGAGCGACCTTTCCTGAGATATAGGAAACACGGTGAACGCTAGTGAACCGATGTTGACTTATCGTAGGGAAAGGGCGGGAAGCCCATCAGCCCCTGGGTGCCCGGAGCTAGACAATTTGAAAAGCGGAAGCGCCTTGCTCACCACCGTACAAACTGGAAGGGCATCGACTGAGATATAGGAAACACGATGAACGCTAGTGAATCGATGTTGACTTATCGTAGGGAGGTGACCTGAAGTTTGTACGGTGGTAGGCGCTGGAGCTAGACAATTTGAAAAGCGGAAGCGCCTTGCTCACCACCGTACAAACTGGAAGGGCATCGACTGAGATATAGGAAACACGATGAACGCTAGTGAATCGATGTTGACTTATCGTAGGGAGGTGACCTGAAGTTTGTACGGTGGTAGGCGCTGGAGCTAGACAATTTGAAAAGCGGAAGCGCCTTGCTCACCACCGTACAAACTGGA
>NZ_DALZDK010000038.1:0-4231 GCF_031978665.1 Niallia sp.
GAGGTAGAATGGGTTATTAATTCCAGTCAGCTATCACCAAGAATGGAAAGAAAAATTAACAAGCATTCTACTATAGGAGCTGTTAATGGACTTGCAGTATATGGATCCAATATAGGAGCTTTATTAGAGATTGAAGTTACTGTTATTCCAGCTAAGGATAGCAAGGGAAGCATTAATATTACTGGAATTGTAGAGGAAGAAAGCATTGGTGGACAAGGTAAATCTATTCGAAGAAAAAGTATGGCAAAGGGTTCGATAGAAAATGTCATTACAGTTTTACGTTCCATGGACGTTCCTGCAGACCAATATGATATCCATGTTAATTTTCCAGGAGGTATTCCAATTGATGGGCCTTCGGCAGGTATATCAATGGCAACAGGCATTTACTCTGCTATTTATAAGCAACCGGTAGACCGAAAAGTAGCGATGACAGGGGAAATAAGTATTCATGGAAAAGTGAAGCCGATTGGAGGGGTAGTAGCAAAAGTGAAAGCGGCTAAGGCTGCAGGTGTGCAAAAAGTTATTATTCCACAAGAAAATAAGCAAGCTATATTAGAGCAAATAAAGGATATTACCATTATTCCTGTTCAATCACTTAAAGAAGTTCTGGAGCATGCGTTATTGAAGGAAGAATGGGAAGAAGAAGAAGCAATTCCGGCTTCTACGATTGCGTTAACAAAAAAAGAAAGTATTTAATTTTAGCACATTACATAAAGAATGCTTATTACTTTGTATTTTCACTGTCGACTAATTTAGTTATGATAGATTTAGTCGGCAGTTTTTTGTGGTATATTACATAATATCGATAATGTTTTTTTATTTGAAAGTAAAGCCTTTTAAGAATACATAAATTTTAATAAAAGGGAGGATTATTATATAATTGAATAGAAACTTGGAAATTGATAAAGTTTCTTTTTAACTTTTTTTAATAGGGGAAATTCATTTAGCATTATGAGCAGCCTGAATATACAGAGATGCGGCGAGAACTAGCAAAGATAGGTTTAAAAGACCCCGCAGATGTAGTTCCGGTATGCTAAAAGCTTACTCAAGGAAAGCAGAGCATTCAGGTTGATGGCTATATGACAAACTTTAGGAAACAACCTTCTTTTTTGAATGGAAACAGCCTAAATAAGCCATTTTATAAAGGAAGGTTTGTTTTAAGCGCATCCATTCCTTCTTTAGCTTTCTTTATTATAAACAAAATTCCGTGATTGGTAAATTATGTATTTTTATGCTGCTTAATATTGGAGAGAATGAGTAAAAAAGTGGAAGTGAAAAATTAGTTCTATTTTTACTGCTTGTCTAATAACTCTTGTTAATAGACACATTTTCATAAATAAGATAGAATTGTACAAAGCATTATAATGCAAGGAGGCCTAATATCGAAAGGAATGTATTGAAATTAGGCGATAAAAGGTAAAGGATTTTTTTAAGCTGGAGGTGCAACGTCATGGAGGAAAATAAAAAAACAATAGTCCCCCTCCTGCCGCTTCGAGGTTTACTGGTTTATCCAACGATGGTACTTCATTTAGATGTAGGTCGTGATAAGTCCGTGCAGGCTCTCGAAAAAGCAATGGTAGAAGACCATTTGATTTTTCTAACAATGCAAAAAGATATGGATATAGACGAACCTGAAGAAGAAGATCTATATAAAATGGGAACATTAACAAAAGTAAAACAGATGTTAAAGTTGCCAAATGGAACAATAAGAGTGCTGGTCGAAGGGATACAAAGAGCAGAGCTGGAAGAATTAATAGAGGAAGATGGGTATTTTGCAGCAAGTCTCCGTCTTTATGAAGAAGAAACTTCAAAAGATGTAGAAGATGAAGCATTAATGAGAACAATGCTGCAGTATTTTGAGCAATACATAAAAATTTCTAAAAAAATATCCCATGAAACATATGCAACAGTTTCCGATATGGAAGAACCAGGCAGAATGGCGGATATTATTGCTTCCCATTTACCAATCAAATTAAAAGAAAAACAGCAAATTTTAGAAACATTAAATAATAAGCAAAGAATGAATTATGTCATTGATATCATTCAAAATGAAAAAGAAGTATTAAACCTAGAGAAGAAAATTGGTCAGCGCGTAAAGAAATCAATGGAAAGAACACAAAAGGAATACTATTTACGCGAACAGATGAAAGCTATTCAAAAGGAGCTTGGAGATAAAGACGGAAAGAGCGGTGAGGTCAGTACTCTCCTTGAAAAGATTGAAAAAGCGGGAATGCCTGATCATGTGAAAGTTGCGGCTCTAAAAGAATTAGACCGGTATGAAAAGATACCTGCAACATCAGCAGAAAGCTCTGTCATCCGCAACTATATCGATTGGCTGCTTGCCTTACCATGGACAAATGCAACAGAGGACGATTTGGATCTTCTTAAAGCAGAAAAAATCTTGAATGATGATCACCATGGTTTAGAAAAGGTTAAAGAAAGAGTATTGGAATATTTGGCTGTCCAAAAACTTACAAATTCCTTAAAAGGCCCTATTCTTTGTCTTGCAGGACCTCCAGGGGTAGGGAAAACAAGTCTTGCTCGTTCCATTGCCCGCTCTTTAAACCGAAATTTTGTCCGCATCTCTTTAGGTGGTGTGCGCGATGAATCAGAAATTAGAGGGCATAGACGAACCTATGTAGGTGCAATGCCAGGCAGAATTATTCAAGGAATGAAAAAGGCAGAGACGATTAATCCTGTATTTTTGTTAGATGAAATTGATAAAATGTCAAATGATTTTCGTGGAGATCCTTCCTCTGCCATGCTAGAAGTTCTTGATCCAGAGCAGAACCATAATTTTAGTGATCATTATATTGAAGAAACCTATGATTTATCAAAGGTTATGTTTATTGCAACAGCAAATAATTTAGCAACCATTCCAGGTCCATTACGGGATAGAATGGAAATTATCTCCATTGCTGGGTATACAGAAATCGAGAAAATTCATATTTCAAAAGATCATTTATTGCCTAAACAAATTAAAGAGCATGGATTATCCAAAGCTCAGCTTCAAATTAGAGAAGATGGCATTCAAAAAATTGTTCGTCTATATACAAGAGAAGCTGGAGTTCGGACGTTAGAAAGACAATTAGCAACCATTTGTCGCAAAACGGCAAGAATGATTGTTACCGGAGAAAAGAAAAAGGTAGTCATTACAGCTAAAAATGTCGAGGATTTCCTTGGTAAGCCAATTTTTCATTATGGTCAGGCAGAAGAAGAGGATCAAATTGGAGTTGCAACCGGTCTTGCATATACAACAGTTGGCGGTGATACTTTACAAATTGAAGTATCCTTGGCACCTGGAAAAGGCAAATTAGTCTTGACTGGAAAATTGGGTGACGTGATGAAGGAATCTGCTCAAGCAGCATTTAGCTATATACGTTCCAAATCAGAAGAGCTTGGAATTGATGCGAATTTTCATGAGAAATATGATATTCACATCCATGTTCCAGAAGGTGCAGTACCGAAAGATGGTCCATCAGCAGGAATTACAATGGTAACTGCTCTTGTTTCTGCACTTTCTGGTAAACCAATCAAGAAAGAAGTAGGAATGACAGGAGAGGTAACACTCCGAGGGCGAGTTCTGCCAATTGGCGGATTAAAGGAAAAATCCCTTGGTGCTCACCGTGCCGGTTTAAAAACCATCATCATCCCAAAAGATAATGCAAAGGATATCGATGATGTTCCTGAAAGTGTAAGAGAAGAACTAGACTTTATTCTAGTCTCACATGTAGATGAAGTATTAAAACACGCGTTGAACGGAAGTGTAAATCTTTGAAAGTTAATCAAGCAGAAATAGTAATTAGTGCAGTAAAGCCAAGTCAATATCCAGAAGGGAATCTACCAGAATTTGCGTTAGCTGGAAGGTCAAATGTTGGGAAATCGTCCTTTATTAATCGTATGCTTGGACGGAAAGCGTTAGCGCGTATTTCGTCCAAACCAGGTAAGACACAAACATTAAATTTTTATCTAATTAATGAAGTGTTGCATTTTGTAGATGTACCTGGTTATGGGTATGCAAAAGTTTCGAAGAAAGAAAGAGAAGCATGGGGGAAAATGCTTGAAACGTATTTTACTTCAAGGGAACAATTAAAAGCAGTTGTTTTAATTACAGATCTTCGCCATCCACCAACTGCTGACGATATTTTAATGTACGACTTTTTAAAGCATTACGGAATACCATGTGTAGTTATTGCTACAAAGGCAGACAAAATATCAAAATCCCAATGGC
>NZ_DALZDK010000038.1:4241-17493 GCF_031978665.1 Niallia sp.
CAAAAACATTTAAAAGTAACGAAAGAAACATTAGGACTAAGCGCAGACGATTACTTAATTCTTTTCTCATCTGAAACAGGAGAAGGAAAAGACAAAGTCTGGTCCCTGCTAGAGCATCTAGCAAATAAATAAAAGAAACGACTCACCTCTACTAACATAAGTTAGTGGAAAGTGAGTCGTTTTTTTGATCTAACATATTAAGTAATCAACATGTGGACCCCCAGCAGGCACGAGAAGGCTCGACATGCGTCTTGCGGAAAGCGTAAAGGGATTCCGAGACTACAGGGTATGATTGAAGCCTCTTTGTATTATGTATTACACTCTTATTTCCTCTTTTTCGAAACTAAATAATATCCACCAACTACAATGAATAGAATAGGTATCAGGTTATTTAAAGTATGTGGACTAATTTTTAAGAATGTTAACGAGCCAAGAATTTCTTGATAGAAAAGCAAAAGGACAGCTAACAATAGAAAAAGAAGACCATTTAACATTCCCTGACCAATCTTCTGATTTTGTAGAATAAAACCAAGAGCGATTATTAAGATAAAAGTTCCGGTGTGATCCGGCCATATAGCAAGCTTATCCACTAAATGAAAATGTAAGCCAAAACCAGTTAAAATGACACCAGGTAAAATCACACCGTAATCCTTCCCACTATACCCTTGAAAAAGAAAAGCAATCCCAATAATAATTAATAAGGTTGGCCAAGTATAGAGGTTGGGTAGAATAGTAATATTAAATTCTTTTAAGATGAAATAAAATCCAAAACCAATTAATACGATACCAGAGAACCATTTTTGTGTTTTCATTATTTCCTCCACTTCCAAAAAACTAGGCTTGAATACATAGAAGATTTTTGTTACTGTACAATGAGTAAAGTACTAAATTGTACGAAAAAAATAGCTTTATTAAGTTAATTTTGCAATAGAAGTATAAACTAATACTAGTAAATAACGTAAGTATAATTCTTTTACTATTATCAATACTATATCTTACTATGTCAATTCACAATTTGTTCACATTTATAAGGCGAATTGTTACCTATTTTTAAAATGATTTTGCTATAATAACTACATGTTAATAATAATTATAATTTAATCTGAGTATAAATGATTTTATACAGGTCTTTTTATTAGAAGTTAGATTAGAAATTACTTACTTTTGGGGGTGCAATAAATAAATGCATATAGTAGTTGTCGGACTAAATTTTAAAACGGCCCCAGTGGAAATTCGCGAACGTTTAACATTTGATTCAGAGCGAATAGGGGAAGCTATGAATCAATTACAAAATAAAAAAAGTATATTAGAAAATGTTATTATATCAACGTGCAATCGTACAGAAATATATGCAGTGGTCGATCAGATTCATACTGGTCGTTATTATATTAAACAATTTTTAGCAGAGTGGTTTCAGCTGGAACAAGATGAATTTGTTCCTTATTTATTTGTGTATGAACAAGATGGAGCTTTAAATCACTTATTCCAAGTTACTTGTGGTTTAAATTCTATGGTTGTCGGAGAAACACAGATTCTTGGACAAATTCGTTCTAGCTTTTTGACAGGTCAATCGATTCAGTCTACTGGTTCGGTGTTTAATCAGTTATTTAAGCAAGCTATTACATTCGCAAAAAGAGCACATACAGAAACAGAGATTGGTGCGAACGCTGTGTCTGTAAGTTATGCTGCAGTAGAATTGGCTAAAAAAATATTTGGTACATTGCAAAATAAGAATGTTCTCATATTAGGTGCAGGAAAAATGGGCGAGCTTGCTATTCAAAATTTGTATAGCAATGGTGCAAAAAACGTAACTGTGATAAATCGCACATTTGAGAAGGCCGAAACGCTTGCACATCGTTTTGAAGGTCAAGCAAAACCAATGAATGAGCTACAATGTGCATTAATTGATGCAGATATCGTCATAAGTTCTACTGGATCTAGCACATTTGTTATCACGAAGGCGATGATGAAGGCAGTTGAAAAAATCCGTAAAGGTAATCCGTTATTCATGGTTGATATTGCTGTTCCACGCGATTTAGATCCTGAAATTGTTGAATTAGAGAGTGTATTTCTTTATGATATCGACGATTTGGAAGGTATTGTGGAAGCAAATCTCCAAGAACGCCAAAAAGAAGCAGAAAAGATTATGATAATGATAGAGGCAGAGATTATCGAGTTCAATCAATGGTTACACTTATTAGGCGTGGTGCCAGTCATTTCTGCACTTCGTGAAAAGGCGCTTGCTATTCAAAGTGAAACGATGAAAAGTCTTGAAAGAAAGCTCCCACATTTAAGTGATAGAGAAAGAAAGATTTTGAATAAGCATACGAAGAGCATTGTGAATCAGATGCTAAAGGATCCTATTCTTCAAGCAAAGGAGTTAGCAGCTCTTCCTGATGCAGACCGCTCCATGGAATTGTTTATGAAGATTTTCAATTTAGAAGCAGATGCAGCCGATGATTTAAAAGAGACAGCAAAGGGAGACGAGAAGGAAGCATTTTCTCCAATCGCTCAGCCATCCATTCAAGTGTAATAATGCTAATTACTTGAATGAATATACTCCTTTTGAACGGAAAGCTTGATTCTTGTGTTGTGTGAGCTGTGGATAAAAAACTCTCCAGATTATAGTTTCACTTTCCTGTCCATAGGTTAAAATAAAAGTGTGGTTATAGAAATAAAGAGCCATAATAAGTTTTAAGTAAACTTATTATTAGGATCTTTTTGCTCGAAGGGGAAGCTTGTATGCAGGATATTTTTATGACTAGACTTCATGAATTTACGATTATTCTTTATGCGTTATCTGTGCTGTTTTATTTCTTTGATTTTATGCATAATAACCAGAAAGCAAATCGAGTAGCTTTCTGGTTACTTTTATTTGTTTGGATTTTGCAATCATCATTTTTAATCATCTATATTAAAGAGATGGAAAGGTTCCCAATTTTAACAATCATGGAAGGTCTTTACTTTTATTCTTGGATATTGGTTACCTTTTCTCTAGTAGTAAATAAATGGCTAAAAATTGATTTTATTGTGTTTTTTACCAATGTCTTTGGATTTGTTATTATGGCAATACATACCTTTGCTCCTGCACGTGATTCCATGTTCATACATGCAGAGCAGGTTGTATCTGAGTTACTGTTTATTCATGTGACAGCAGCGTTATTAGCTTATGGAATGTTTACAATCTCTTTTATTTTTTCTGTCCTCTATTGCATACAATTTGATTTACTCAAACAGAAAAAATGGGGAAAGCGAGTAATGCGGATTGCGGATTTAGCTAAATTAGAACATATATCTTACCTATTAAGCGTCTTTGGTGTACCATTGTTATTGATTGGCTTAATTCTCGGAGTACAATGGGCGATTATTCAAAGATCAGACTTTCTTTGGTATGATCCGAAAATTATCAGCTCCTTTATCGTGTTAATCGTTTATAGTAGCTTTTTGTATTTACGTGTATCACAAAAAATAAGGGGGAAAAATGTTGCCCTCTTAAATATTGCTAGTTTTTTTATCATGTTAATTAATTTCTTTTTAGTAGGCAATTTTTCAACCTTTCATTATTAAGAAAGGCTACATAACGGAATAAATGTTGGAGGTACTTTTTATGCGTAAAATAATTGTTGGTTCAAGAAAAAGTAAGCTAGCCATTACTCAAACAAATTGGGTAATTAATCAGCTTAAAAAATTGGATTCATCTTTTGAATTTGAAGTGAAGGAAGTTGTGACAAAAGGAGATGTTGTTCTAGATGTTACTTTATCCAAGGTTGGAGGTAAAGGACTATTTGTTAAAGAAATAGAACAAAGTATGCTAGACAATGAAATTGATATTGCAGTCCACAGCATGAAAGATATGCCAGCTGAACTTCCAAAGGGGTTAACAATTGGGTGTATTCCAGAGCGTGAGGATTATCGAGATGCCTTAATTAGTAAAAATCATATTCCTTTAAAAGATTTAAGAGAAGGTGCGATTGTTGGGACAAGCAGTTTACGTAGAGGTGCACAATTGCTTGCAGTTAGACCAGACCTTGAAATCAAATGGATTCGCGGAAATATAGATACCCGTCTTAACAAGCTAGAAACAGAAGAATATGATGCGATTATATTAGCTGCTGCAGGATTAGCAAGAATGGGATGGACAAGTGATGTAGTCACAGAATTTTTGGAGCCAGATGTATGCTTGCCAGCAGTTGGTCAAGGTGCACTTGCCATTGAATGTCGAGAAGATGATAAAGAAGTGTTAGAACTTTTAAGCAAGCTTTCTAACCAGGATACGACCCGTACTGTTTATGCAGAAAGAGCATTTTTACAGCGCATGGAAGGCGGTTGCCAAGTGCCAATCGCTGGATTTGCACAAGTAAAAGACGACGAAGTGGCATTGACTGCATTAGTTATTTCACCAGATGGAAAGCTGGTTTACAAAGAAGAAGTGACAGGTAAAAATCCTGTAGATGTAGGGGAAAAAGCGGCAGCGATTTTAACAGAAAAGGGTGCGAAAGCATTGATTGAACAGTTAAAAGAGGAGAATATTATTGATGGCTAATCTGCTTCTAGGAAAAAAAATTCTCGTGCCACGCTCAAAAAAACAAGCGAGTGTATTATCAAAGCGAATTACTGATTTAGGAGGAATTCCTGTTGAGGTACCATTAATTGCGTTTCGAGAAAAACAACTTCCAGATGAAGTGCTTGTTTCTTTAACAGAACAAGCGTATGATTGGCTAGTCTTTACGAGCCGCAACGGTGTAGAGGCTTTTTTTGAAGAAATAAATAGGTTGAATATTGCCGTTACTGCTAAAATCGCAGTAATAGGCGAAAAAACGACCGCAGCTGTTTCTTCATATGGTTTTCAGGCCGATTTTATTCCTACTGTATTTGTTGCTGAGCAGTTTGTAAAAGAGTTTGTGCCAATTCTTGAAAATGGTCAGCAAATTCTGATTGTAAAAGGAAATAGGTCAAGAGAATATCTAGCAGAGGAATTGAAAGAGGCCGGGTTTCAAGTGGATGAAGCCATATTATATGAAACATATTTACCGACTGAAAGTGAAGAACTACTTGTGGGAGAAGTAAATAAGAGCGATTTAGATGTATTGCTTTTTACTAGTTCCTCTACAGCGCATCATTTTATGCAAATCATGAAAAAATATCATTTAGTAGAGAAGTTGGAAAGCTGTATGGTCATTAGCATTGGACCGATCACGACAGAAACATTGCAAAACTATGGAATGCATGTAACGATTACAGCAAATCCATATACGACAGACAGCATTCTAAATCATTTAGTGCAGTACTTAACAAATTAATATGGGGGTAAGATACATGGTTGAATTTAAACGTCATCGTAGATTAAGACAATCAGCAAATATGAGAGCATTAGTAAGGGAGACATATGTACATATTGATGATTTAATTTATCCGTTGTTCATTACGGAAGAAGAAAATGTAAAGAGTGAGATTTCTTCCATGCCTGGGATTTATCAATATTCGATTGACCGCTTGAAGGAAGAAATGGATGAAGTTCATGCATTAGGGATCAAATCAGTATTATTATTTGGGATTCCAAAGGAAAAAGACGAATGTGGAACGCAAGCCTTTCATGATCATGGAATTGTCCAAGAGGGTATTAAGTTTATCAAAGCAAACTATCCAGAAATGGTTGTTATTGCGGATACATGCTTATGTGAGTATACTAGCCATGGTCATTGTGGAGTAATCGAAGCAGGGCGAGTATTAAATGACGAGTCCTTAGAATTGCTTGTGAAAGCAGCTATTAGCCAAGCTGCTGCTGGGGCAGATATTATTGCACCTTCCAATATGATGGATGGGTTTGTTGCGGCAATCAGAAAAGGTTTGGATGAAGCAGGCTTTCTAGACATCCCAATCATGAGCTATGGTGTAAAATACGCATCTGCTTTTTATGGTCCATTCCGAGAAGCAGCCGATAGTACACCGCAATTTGGAGACCGTAAAGCCTATCAAATGGATCCTGCAAATCGTCTTGAAGCATTTAGAGAAGCGGAAAGTGATGTAGCAGAAGGAGCCGATTTTCTTATTGTAAAGCCTGGTCTTCCATATTTAGATATTGTTCGCGACATGAAAAATGAATGGAATTTGCCGATTGTAACTTATAATGTAAGTGGAGAATACAGCATGGTTAAAGCGGCAGCGCAAAATGGCTGGATTGATGAAGAAAGAATTATTATGGAAACAATGATTAGTATGAAACGTGCAGGAGCCGATTTAATTATTACGTATTTTGCTAAAGATGTAGCACGCTTTCTAAAAGAACAATAAGGGAGGAGAAAGTTGTATGCGTTCCTATCAAAACTCAGAAGCTGCGTATAAAGAGGCAGTAGAATTAATGCCAGGTGGCGTAAATAGCCCAGTTCGTGCATTTAAATCTGTCAAAAGAAACCCTGTATTTATGGATGCAGGAAAGGGTTCAAAAATTTATGATATTGACGGCAATGAATATATTGACTATGTATTATCATGGGGGCCACTTATTTTAGGACATGCTGATGATCAAGTAGTAGAGGGTATCAAAAAGGTTGCTGAAAAAGGGACTAGCTTTGGAGCACCTACTCTAATTGAAAATAAACTTGCAGCACTAGTAAAAGACAGAGTTCCAAGCATTGAAATTATCCGTATGGTTTCATCTGGTACAGAAGCTACCATGAGTGCAATTCGTTTAGCTCGTGGCTATACAGGCAGAAATAAAATCCTCAAATTTGAAGGCTGCTACCATGGCCATGGTGATTCCTTACTTATTAAAGCTGGTTCTGGGGTAGCGACTCTTGGTTTACCAGATAGCCCAGGTGTTCCAGAAGGGATTGCAGCAAATACCATTACCGTAGCCTATAATGATTTAGAAAGTATTAAATATGCATTCTCTAAGTATGGAGAAGATATTGCGGCAATTATTGCCGAGCCAGTTGCGGGAAATATGGGGGTTGTTCCACCGAAACCAGGATTTTTACAAGGCTTACGTGATATTACTACAGAATATGGTGCGTTGCTTATTTTTGATGAAGTTATGACAGGCTTCCGTGTGGACTATGGATGTGCCCAAGGCTATTTTGGAGTTACACCTGATATTACTTGTTTAGGAAAAGTAATTGGTGGAGGCTTACCAGTTGGCGCATATGGTGGTAAGGCGGAAATTATGAATCAAATTGCCCCAAGTGGACCTATTTATCAAGCTGGGACATTATCCGGTAACCCACTTGCGATGACAGCAGGATATGAGACCTTGTCTCAATTAACGAAAGATACGTATAAAGAGTTTATCCGAAAAGCAGATCGTTTGGAAGAAGGCTTGAAATTAGCAGCTAGCAAGTATGAGATACCGTTTACAGTAAATCGCGCTGGTTCTATGATTGGTTTCTTCTTTACAAATGAAGACGTCAAAGATTATGAAAGTGCAAAAACATCCAATCTTGATTACTTTGCTAGCTTTTATAATAGTATGTTAGAGCAAGGTGTATTCCTGCCGCCATCTCAATTTGAAGGAATGTTCTTGTCAACAGCATTAACAGATGATGATATTGAGCACACTATTCGTGCGGCAGAACAGGCTTTTTCTACGTTGAAAGCGTAAGTCTATATAAATGTAAAATTAGGCTATTGTCAACGAAAGCCGGCAACTCATTTCAGATGGGTTGTCGTTTTTTTTTATTCTGTATTTATGAAAAGTAGTTACTGTAAAAATTACGAGCTATATTTTGTCTATTTGATTTACATAGAACTGTCGATTTTTTGCCACTTTATGAAGAGATTTAATATGGTATGATGCAACTAGCAAGAAGACAAGAAGGGATGCTCTATGGATTCATTTGTACAAATGAAGCAAGTTAGTTTTACGTATGATAACAAACAAATCTTAAATAAGATTAATCTTACACTAGAAAAGAGTCATTCATATGCATTAATCGGCAAGTCAGGAGTAGGGAAAAGTACGCTTCTTCATATATTGGCTGGTTTATTGAAAACAACCGAAGGAGAGGTTCAAATGAAAGGGAAACAAATCCAAAATCCGAGAAAGGATATTGGATTTATGTTTCAAGACTTAGGTCTTTTTCCTTGGTTAAAGGTTTTTGATGCTATTTCCATGCCGTTAAAATTAAATAAAAGGCATACTAGTCAGGAAATAAAGGAAAGAGTAACCGCGTTAATAAAAGAAGTTGGATTAAATGGGTTGGAGCATAAATATCCGGCAGAGTTAAGTGGGGGGCAAAAGCAAAGGGTTGCATTAGCTAGAACACTTATTAATGAACCTGATTTATTATTAATGGATGAACCAACTTCCACACTAGATGAAATGACAAAAGAACAAATTCAACAATTGATATTGGTGCAGCTTCAACAAAGACAAACTACCTTACTTTTGGTTACACATAATATAGAAGAGGCAGTATTTCTTGGGCAATATATTTTATTGTTGCAAGAAAATGGTGAAATAGAGACATTAGCCAATCCATTATTTGGAGTAGACAGAGCGAAAGACAATTTATCCTTTTATCAAGCATGCATCGAAATTCGAAAAAAATTAGCGGCGGTACAAGTATGAAGAGAATTATTCGGAAAATCATTGGTAATCAACTGATCGTTGGTTTTATAAGTGTCAGTCTCTTTTGGTATTTTGTCTATTTTCTCCTACAGTCTCATACCATTCCATCTCCTTACTTAACAGTTACGTATATCTGGAATGAAAAATATATGTTGCTCTTGCATTCAGGGGCTAGTTTATGGAGAATTATGATTGCACTTTTTATTTCTCTTTTAATAGGAATACCTTTGGGAATTATTTTAGGGAAGAATAAGAGAATCAATACCTTATTATCACCTTTTTTATATTATATATATCCTATTCCGAAAGTAGCATTTCTCCCCATATTTATGATTTTGTATGGACTTGGAAATCAGTCGAAAATCCTGCTGATAATTTGGATTATTGTTTTCCAAATTATTTTATCGGTCAGAGATGGAGTTCTGCAAATTCCGTCAAGCTACTACATGGTAATGCAGGGGTTCCGTGCCCCAATTTATCAGCAATTAATCTATTTGATTTTCCCAGCGGTGCTTCCATCGTTATTTACTGGAATAAGAATCAGTATAGGCATTAGTTTAGCTACCTTATTTTTTGCGGAAAATTATGCAACAACATATGGAGTTGGCTATTATATTATTAGTGCGTGGACAAAAATGAATTACGAAGAAATGTTTGCTGGAATTGTAACATTAGGATGTATTGGCTTATTGTTATTTATCTTACTAGATAAGATAGAATCGAAAGTTACACCTTGGAATAATAAATAAGAAGCTGGGACGTTCGTGTCCCAGCTTCTTATTTAATTTGGTAAAAAAGTGAAGTCTGTTAACTCTTCATATGAATATATTTTTGTGATTTGTCCTTTATCTTTAGTCCATTGAACAATGGAATCAAACGAATCCTGCGGAACGACATTTACATAAGGAAAGCTTTCCTTTGTGGATAAATACTTGCTCATTGCATCAGGGAACTGATATTTGGTTAATATATCGCCGTATTCTTCTGCTTTTGTAGTATTCATATAGTCAATGGCTTCATTATAAGCTTTATAAAACGCTTTGATATCTGCTGGTTTAGAGGAAATCATTTCTTCTGAAAAAAGAATTGTTCCTCCTTTGATGCTTGCTTCTGTTGAGCTTCCTAAAAGGTGGGCTCCTTGGCTAACTAGCATACTTGCCTGTGGTTCAGTAAAGACAACTCCATCCACTTTGTCAGCAATAAGTGCCTCTGCACGACCAGAAAAAGAAGGAATCTCAACGATATTGTATGCGAAATCTTCTTTAGCTGCGAAGTCATCCATGATATATTCCAAGATAAAGTTTGGTACCAGTGAAACATTTTTACCATTTAACTCTTTCATTTCTGTAATTCCTGAATTTGGAGAGGAAAGTATCTTAAAATCTTCACTTATATCAGAAGTAATCTTCATCTTTATTCCATTTTCCATAAAAGCTGCTGCTGTCATTACATCTGCAATTGTACCATCTAATTCATTTGCTTGAATGGCAACATTTCGGTCAGTTGGAGCAGAAAATGCCTTTATAGACACATTTACGCCTTCTTTATCGAAGAAGCCATTTTCCTTCGCCAAAATAATTGGTATCGCTGATTCTGCTGGCAATATGCCAATGGCTAGTTCTTCTCCTGATGGTTTATCAGCGTTGTTGGTTTTAATATTATCTGATTTTGTTGTGGTAGTCTTTCCGCAGGCAGCGGTATATAAAACAATTAATAGTAATAATGATAGTGTTATAATTTTTTTCATCGTTTTTCTCCTAGTTTGTCACCATTTTTTTGAATGTCTCTAAATCCATTAAATAAGGAATAGCATTTCTCTTTAGTAAGAGAGGATTTGTTTGCTTATCATTGTGACCATTTTCACAAGTAAAGGCGAGTTTAAATCCCTTTTCTTTCAAAGTGGTAACATTGGATTCTAAGAATAGGCCAAATGGATAAGCAAACACGTTTTTATGTTTGATTAACAAATTTTTATTGCATTCATCTAAATCATTAGCAAAATTTTCTTTACTAGATGTCATTAATAAGCTTTCAGAATTACTTGTGCGAACATGCATCAAATGTGTGTGATTTGCATATTCAAAAACATCCGTCATTTCTTCTAGATCCTTTACAGATAGACAGACAGATTTTTCTTTTTTAAACGTACTTGTAACATCATGTAGCCATCCAGTTACAACAAATGCAGCCGCATGAAATTGATATTTTTTCAGAATTGGATAGGCGTATTCCTTTATAGATTGAAAGCAGTCATCAAATGTAAGTAATACAGATCTTTCTGGTAAGGAAATTCCTTCGTAATAGGCTTTAACTTCATCCAAGGTTAAAGCGTGAAAATCATTGTTAAATAGATACTCCATTTGTTGTTCGAATTTTTCTAGCGTAATGAAAAGTGGGGAAGGCAAGAAGTCGTTATATTCCTGTTTTACATCGATTGGATGCTGTTCGAATGCTTGGAAATCTTCCTCTATTCTTATTTCGTGATACATTAGCACAGAAAAAGCCATTATAAAACCTCCTTTGATGAAAATGGTCTACATTTCCAATTTAATTCATTATGTTATCTTACAAAATCTCTTTTATTATATAAGACCTTATGTGGAAAAAAAGGCAGGAAAAGCAAATAGTTTTAACAATTTGGTGTATGAATTCAGAAAAATGAGTTTTTTTGACTAGATTCTTTTAAAATTCATTCCTCTTAAGGCAAACAAATGAAAGAAATATTCATAAAGTGTTACAGACAATCATAAGTTTTTAAAGACAATAGTGATATATACGTGAAAGGAATGAGAGGAGGAGTCGCTTTGTCTCAAGAAAATTCGTCAATTTTACGGTTTTCGCTGGAAGAGTCAGTTTGGTTTCAAAAAGGACAGGAAGTAGCAGATCTACTTTCCATTTCACTTGATCCCAATATAACAATCCAAGAGAACGATCAGCATATTATCATTCAAGGCTCATTAGAGTTAAGTGGTGAATACAAGCGCTATAATGAGGGGGATCCGGAAGAAGAGGAGGCATTTAAGGCTCCTAAATTAATTCATTCTGTTATGGAAAGAGAGGAAGGGGTATGTGAATTTTTACACCATTTTCCTGTAGATATTACGATTCCCCTTGCAAGAGTGACAAGTATGGAAGATGTTGAAATTGAAATCGATACTTTTGATTATGTCTTTCCAGAAAGAAGCTGTTTGAATTTAACAGCGGACTTAACTATTTCAGGCTTAGCTTCTGAAGAAGAGGAGAATGAGGCAGAAGAGGAAGCTGAAGAAGAATTAGAAATAGCATGGCGCAGTTCATTGGAAGCAGATGATGGTGTTAATGATCCAATAGAAGAGCCAATTGAAATAGCCGTTAATCCATTCCAAAATATCAGTCCGTTATTAGAGGAACAAC
The DNA here is from genome assembly GCF_031978665.1 of Niallia sp. Lineage (NCBI taxonomy): Bacteria > Bacillati > Bacillota > Bacilli > Caryophanales > Bacillaceae > Niallia > Niallia sp. The sequence goes on from NZ_DALZDK010000038.1 coordinate 16,201, forward strand.
GAGCTGAAAAGGGAGCAGAGGATGACTTGTTTTCGCCATTCGAGCTTGAGGTTAGAAAGTCAAAAGAAGAAGAGGATGATTGGGGTACGAATGAAAATGCCAACGTACCTTATTTTTCTGAAGTGTCTCAAGAAGAAGAGGTTCTATCTGCAGAGCCTGAGATAAAGGTATCTTTATTCCGCAGTGAAGAGAGTGTCTATTCTGCTGAAGAAGTTTTTAAAAAACCACAACAGGAATCTTCGTCTGAGGTAAAGCAAGAAGAGGTTGTCCTTGAAGAGGAAGAATTAGAAGAATCATCATCTTCTCCCAATGAAGAACCAAAAAAGAAAAAAGGCTTATTCAGTAAAACAAAGTCTCTTACCTTCACAGAGTTTTTTGCTAGAAAGGAAGAGGAAAAGCATACGAAAGTAAAGGTTTGCATTGTCCAGCAAGGCGACACATTAGAAAAATTAAGTAATCGTTATAATGTAAACATTCATACTTTGCTGAAAGAAAACAGAATGGAAGCAAATCAAGATGTTTATGAAGGGCAAGTTTTATATATTCCAGGCGACTTTATAGAAAAATAAGAATAACAAACAGGCAGGCAGGGGCTTTCCTGTTTGACTGTTTTCTTTTGCTTTTTCAACCATTTTTCGAGGGGGAAAATCGATAAAAGTGTCAGAGAGTTGGAAAGTATGATTAGAATTTGGCAGCATCCTATTTTGCTGCAATGGTGAATGCCCGATTTTTCAACTAACCATCTGTAAACATAGGAGAAGATGGCAGTTTCACTTTATAAGAAAGTGTGGGCGGATATGAATGAAAAAAATATCTTAAAGAAGTATACACCAATTTTAAAAGCATACGCAGTAGAGCCGAATTTTGTTGAAGAGTTTGGCAAAGTCGCCAAAATATACAGTAATAAAGGCACCTTTGCATTAAAACGAATTGATCCCCATAATGGGGCTGATTTCACTCGTCATATACGAATGCTTTATCAAAAAGGGTATAACCGAATTGTGCCCATTTATCCAGCAGTGGATGGCAGATATGCAATTCTTTATGACAATCAATTGTATTACTTGATGCCTTGGCTACCAAATGAGGAAAGAGAAACGTATTTCAAGAAGCATCAGCAAATGTTTCGAGAGCTTGCAAGACTTCATCTTTTAACTTCTAAAGAAGTGAAAATTGAGAAGGAAGATCGACAAGAGCATTTTGAAAATACACAATTAGATCTTGAGAAAGAACAAGAGTTATTAGATGGTTTTATTGAGCAATGTGAAAACAAAGAGTATATGTCTCCATTTG
>NZ_DALZDK010000038.1:17503-18700 GCF_031978665.1 Niallia sp.
TTGCATGTATTATCATGACATTCGGCAGGCTTTGATTTATTCAGAGAATAAATTGAAGGAATGGTACGAGGAAACGAAAGAAGATGAAAAGGCGAGAGTCTCTATTATTCATGGGAAAATATCACCAGAGCATTTTCTTTATGATGATAGAGGATATGGATACTTTACTAATTTTGAAAATGCAAGATATGGAGCAGCAAGCCATGATTTACTTCCCTTTCTCTCCCGATCATTAAAGACAGCACCGAAGCAAAATGAGGACTGTATAGAGTGGCTTTATACGTATTTTAATCATAATCCATTAAAATATGATGAGATGCTTTTGTTTTTAAGTTATTTGGCACATCCAGGACCCGCTCTTCGCATTTGTGAGAAATATATGAAAGCAGATAAAAAAGACATTAACGAACGGAAATATGCGCAAAAACTACTTAAACAGTATTGGCTTTTAAAAAATACGGAATATGTCGTGATGCGAGTGGATGAAATAGAAAGACAAAAGAAAGCACAGCAAGAAGCAGCTGAACAAGCAGAGACTCAGGATTAAAATCTTGGGTCTATTACTGTTGCCTATATTTGTAACGATTTTTTTCCATATACATATATTGTAGACAAACAAAAATAGAAATGAATAAAATGAAAAAAATTCGGTAATCCTTATTGACGAGAATTAGTTTTTTTCGGTAGTATAGCATATATAAATAAATTATTAAGGCAATGACAGGGAGAAGTACAATGTACGTTGTTTCAAAGAGAGGAAATCATTTGCTGCGAGATTTCCATACAACCCATTGGAAGGTAGCCCTCGAGCTTCTTTTGCGAACGGTTTGCTTATTAGTAAAAGACGGACAGTATCCGATATCATCTTTGAAAGAGCCAATACATTTATTGTGTTGGAAAAAAGGTGGTACCGCGAACAAACTCCATTCGTCCTTTTAAGACGAGTGGAGTTTTTTTATTTGCTTTAAAAAGTACAAAGGAACAGGATTAGGAGGAAATTAGGATGGAATTGAAAGAAATCTCCATGCCGACAAAGTACGATCCAACAAATATTGAAAAGGGTCGCTATGATTGGTGGTTAGAAGGTAAGTTTTTTGAGACTAAGCCAGATGAAGGGAAACAGCCATATACGATTGTAATTCCACCACCAAACGTAACGGGTAAATTGCATTTAGGCCATGCATGGGATACAACGCT
>NZ_DALZDK010000038.1:18710-27023 GCF_031978665.1 Niallia sp.
AAGATATTTTAACAAGAATGAAAAGAATGCAGGGCTATGATGTATTATGGTTACCTGGTATGGACCATGCTGGTATTGCAACGCAAGCAAAGGTGGAAGAAAGGCTTCGTGCCCAAAAGATTAGCAGATATGATCTTGGCCGAGAAAAATTTGTAGAAGAAACATGGAAATGGAAAGAGGAATATGCAAGCCATATCCGTGCACAATGGTCGAAATTAGGACTTGGGTTAGACTATTCTAGAGAAAGATTTACGTTGGATGAAGGTCTTTCCAAAGCAGTTCGTGAGGTTTTCGTTTCTTTATATAAGAAGGGGCTTATCTACCGCGGTGAATATATTATTAACTGGGATCCTGCAACAAAAACTGCTTTATCTGATATTGAGGTAATTTATAAGGATGTACAAGGGGCATTCTATCATATGAAATATCCTTTAGCAGATGGATCTGGTTATATTGAAGTAGCAACGACTCGTCCAGAAACAATGCTTGGTGATTCAGGTGTTGCTGTTCATCCGAAAGATGAAAGATACCAGCATTTAATTGGCAAGAAAGTAATTCTGCCAATCGTAGGAAGAGAGATTCCGATTGTTGCTGATGATTATGTGGAAATGGATTTTGGTTCAGGTGCTGTGAAAATGACTCCTGCACATGATCCGAACGACTTTGAAGTTGGAAACCGCCATAATTTAGAGAGAATTTTAGTCATGAATGAAGACGGCACTATGAATGAGCGTGCTGGTAAATATGAAGGAATGGACCGTTTTGAGTGCCGTAAGCAAATCGTAAAAGATTTACAGGAAATGGGCGTACTATTTAAAATTGAAGAGCATATGCATTCAGTTGGACACTCAGAGCGAAGCGGTGCAGTAGTAGAACCATATTTATCTACACAATGGTTTGTTAAAATGCAGCCACTGGCTGATGAAGCAATTGCGTTACAAGGTAAAGAGGAAGAAAAAGTAAACTTTGTACCAAATCGTTTTGAAAACACATATATGCGCTGGATGGAAAATATTCGTGATTGGTGCATTTCTCGTCAGCTTTGGTGGGGTCATCGCATTCCTGCTTGGTATCATAAAGAAACAGGCGAAGTTTATGTAAACCATGAAGCGCCAGCAGATATTGAAAATTGGGAACAAGATACAGATGTTCTAGATACATGGTTTAGTTCAGCGTTATGGCCTTTTTCAACATTAGATTGGCCGAATACAGAGGCAGAGGACTATAAACGTTATTATCCGACTGCTGCATTAGTAACTGGCTATGACATTATTTTCTTCTGGGTATCTCGCATGATTTTCCAAGGAGTAGAATTTACTGGAGAAAGACCATTTAAGGATGTATTAATCCACGGGCTCGTTCGCGATGAGCAAGGACGTAAAATGAGTAAATCATTAGGTAATGGAGTAGACCCAATGGATGTTATTGCTAAGTATGGCGCGGATTCCTTACGTTACTTCTTATCTACTGGAAGCTCTCCAGGTCAAGATTTACGATTCAGTATAGAAAAGGTAGAATCAACTTGGAACTTTGCCAATAAAATTTGGAATGCTTCTCGTTTTGCGCTAATGAATATGGATGGTTTAACATATGATGAAATTGATTTATCAGGAGAAAAATCAGTTGCAGATAAGTGGATCTTAACGAGATTGAATGAAACAATTGAAACAGTTACACGTCTATCTGATCGCTATGAATTTGGAGAAGTAGGAAGAGTTCTTTATAACTTTATCTGGGATGACTTCTGTGACTGGTATATTGAAATGGCAAAACTTCCATTATATGGGGATGATGAGGCGGCAAAGCTAACAACTCGCTCTATTTTAGCTTATGTACTAGATAACACAATGCGCTTATTACATCCATTTATGCCATTCATCACAGAAGAAATTTGGCAAAACCTACCGCATACTGGTGAATCCATTACAGTTGCGAAATGGCCAGAGGTAAATCTTGCATTTACAGATGAGAAGGCTGCTAATGATATGAAATTGCTTGTTGAGATTATCCGCTCTGTTCGTAACAGCCGTGCGGAAGTAAATACACCAATGAGCAAGAAAATCAGCATTTTATTAAAAGCCAAAGATGAAGATATAAAAGCTACACTTTTAGAAAATAAATCATTTATTGAACGCTTCTGTAATCCAGAAACATTAAGTATTGATACTGATATTGCAATGCCAGATAAAGCAATGACTGCAGTTGTAACTGGTGTTGAAATTATTCTTCCATTAGAAGGGTTAATCAATATGGAAGAAGAAATTGCGAGACTTACGAAAGAGTTAGAGAAATGGAATAAAGAAGTTGAACGGGTTCAAAAGAAATTAGGCAATGAAGGTTTCGTGAAAAAAGCACCAGAAAAGGTAATTAATGAAGAAAGAGCAAAAGAGAAAGACTATTTAGAGAAGCGTGCAGCAGTGGAGGCACGTATAAACGAACTAAAAGGTTAATTTCATAGAGAACGAAGGGTGTCTCCACTATTAAAACCTTTGAGGCACCCTTCTTCTATTCAAATCAGCTATTCAGCGTAAGGTTACTTTCTAGAAGCCGCAGACTGAATACCCTTCACTTTCCGCGGGCTCGCGCCTCGCCTGTCTCGTATTTCCAAAGCAGGTGTCTTTGTGTATTCAGTCTGCTGTATAAGTGTGTTCTCGTACTCACTTTTTGAAAAATTGCCTAGCTAATAGACGAGTACAATCATTATTCATAAAAGAGGGTGTAGGGATGTTTCATAGTTATGAAGAAGCACTAAATTGGATTCATTCTCGCTTGCGTTTTGGTATAAAACCTGGGTTAACACGAATGGAAATGATGATGGAGAAGCTAAATCATCCAGAAAAACAAATAAAAACGGTTCATATCGGTGGCACAAATGGAAAGGGGTCTACCGTTACTTATTTAAGAAATATTCTACAACAAGCAGGATTAACAGTCGGAACCTTTACTTCACCTTACATAGAACAATTTAATGAAAGAATCAGTGTAAACGGCAAACCAATTAGCGACGAAGAAATTCTAGCATTAGCAAATAAACTGCATCCGATTGTAGAAGAAATGGACAGTATGGAGATTGGTGGACCAACAGAATTCGAAATTATTACAGCAATGTCTTTCTATTATTTTGCTTATATGAATAAAATGGACATCGTTATTTATGAGGTAGGATTAGGAGGTCGATTTGATTCAACAAATATCATCTCTCCGTTACTTTCTATCATTACAAGCATAGGTTTGGATCACACAGCGATTTTAGGAGACACTTATGCACAAATTGCATTTGAGAAAGCTGGAATTATAAAAAAGGCAACTCCCATTATTGCTGCTGTTAAACAAAAGGATGCCCAAAAAGTTATTATGGAACAGGCAAAGGACATGGGGGCTCCCATCTATTTATTGGATAAAGATTTTTCTATAGATGACTATCATTCAAGACCTTCCGCTGAATCTTTTGACTTAAAGTCTCCATTCTTTAAATGGGAAGATTTACAGATTACCATGTTTGGTAAGCATCAAGTGGAAAATGCATCGTTAGCAGTTATAGGTGCTCAAGCTTTACGTGAAACATATGTATCTATAAATGAGGAAAGTATTCGGCAGGGGCTATTATTGTCTAAATGGCCAGGACGTTTTGAAATTATTTCAGAAGATCCTCTAGTGGTGGTAGATGGCGCTCACAATGAGGAAGGAATAGAAGCGTTAGTGGATGTTTTAGTCAATCGGTATAAAGATAAGAAGAAAAACATAATTTTTGCTGCGCTTTCTGATAAAAAAACCGATAGCATGATTACTAAACTAGATCAAGTTGCTGCGACGATAACCTTTGTCACATTTGATTTTCCAAGAGCTGCAGACAGTAGTTCGTTATATGAAGAAAGTAACCATCCGTTGAAGGAACAAAATAGCGACTGGAAAAAAGCAATTCTCGATCATATAGAAAAGATTGAAGTAGATGAGATGCTTCTCATAACAGGTTCTTTGTATTTTATTTCAGAAGTAAAGACATTTTGGAAAAATTTCAAGAAATAACTATATCACAAAAAAATATCTAGATTATTAGGACAGAAAGGGGTAGTATATATTTATTAGGATTGAAATGTGGGAATTTTAAGAATATGGTAAAATATACATTTGTTTTGAATGAAATACGAGATAAAGCATCAGTGAATTGGTGCAAAAGAAGGGGGAGAGAGAATGGTTCAACCAAGGGAGAAAAAAATAATATGGACAGTTTGGATACTCCTACTCTCTTTAGGTTTGTGGTTCTCTCATAATATGTATCCCCCACAAATCAGTGGAAATGAGTGGGAGATTCTCTCCTTTTTATTATTTATGACTGTTGTTGCTAGTATGCCAATGATTATAAATGGTATTCCGGTATTTTTCTTGCAATGGGCGACACTGTCTGTTTTTTTAATATTCGGATTGTTCATCGAAATTATCCTCGTTCAAATAGCATTATTAGCAGTACTATATCAAGCGAAATTAGACAAAAAGACACTTTTTCGCCTGCCCATGAATTCTACCATGTTTTTCCTTGTTTCCTTTTTAAGTGGGATTATATACTATAGTCTTGGAGGAAAGCATGGATACGATTTAGCCTTTGATCTAAAATCGTTTATTTTGATCAGTCTCTATCTTGTTTCCTATCTGTTACTTAATACTTTGGGCATCTATTTAATAGATCGTTTTATTTATAAAAGAAAGCAACGATTTATTACAAAGGATTTAGTCTGGGAGATATTCACAACGATTATTACATATCCGGTGGGAATTGCATTATATATTATGTACCAATATGTTGGACTTGCTGCTTTAATATTGATAGGTGTGCCATTTATAACGCTATCGCTCATTTTAAAGCTATATCATTCTAGTCAAACAGCCAATGATTATTTAAGAAAAACGGCTGAAATTGGTCATCAGCTTTCCCAAAATTTGTACGTAAATGAAACGGTTGATTTTTTTATTGGAAAATTGTATGAATTATTTAAAGTTGATTTTATATTTATTCATCAGGTAATTTCCAATAATCAATTGGAAATGATTTCACGTGTAGAACAGCAGGAAAAGTTACCTGTTTTTTCTGATAGGATGCAAGAAAATGAGGGGATAAGCGGAAAAGTTTTAGCCTCGAAGAAAATAAGTGTATTCCATTCTGCGCAAGACTGGCAAAAAGTAAATAAAGGCTATATGCCTGAAGGAATTCAAAGTGTATTATGTATGCCGCTTATCAAGAATAATAAAGTGATTGGAGTACTACTATTAGGGAGCAAACAAAAGAAAGCCTTTGCCAATATAAAATTAATGGTCTTAGATCTTTTATGTACCCAATTCGCAATTGCTTTAGAAAATGCTAAGTATTTTGAGCAAACGAAGGAACATAGTGAGAGATGTGCATTAACAAAGCTTTATAATTACCGCTATTTTGAAAAAATATTAAGTGATCGTTTTATTGAACTTAATGAGAAAAAATTGGACAATCTTGCTCTAATCATGTTGGATATTGACCATTTTAAATCAGTAAATGATCAATATGGACATCAGGCTGGCAATGAGATTTTAAAAGCTTTTGCAACAAGAATTCAAAATCTTATTGGTGACCATGGAGTTGTTGCTAGATATGGTGGAGAAGAATTTGTAATCCTATTGACCAATATAGCAAAGACAGAAGCGTTCGATTTGGCTGAGTTTATCCGCAAGATGATTGCATCTAGATCGTTTGATATTCAACAAAATATAGACGATCGTCAAAAAATAAAAAATGTAAATATTACTGCTTCTCTAGGTATAGCTTATGCTCCTGAAGATGCTGATGAATCGTTGGCGTTAATACGACATGCAGATAGAGCATTATATGTAGGAGCGAAAAGAGCTGGGCGTAATCGGGTTGGGAGCTATGTGAAATAATAAAAGGAAGAATGGATGATTATGCCAAATCCATTCTTCCTTTTTCTATGTGTTTATGTTCTTAAAACAGTAGAGACTATCCATAATCAATAATCATAATCTACATTAATTTTACTATCTTCAACTCGTAAATCATTGACGATAGCTGGCAAGTAAACAGTTTCTGGAGTATTGCTTCCTCCATCATTTTCATCACCATCTGGAAAGTCGCTATTACAATTTGTTGCAAAATTATTGGCGTTTGTATCAATTTTGCTTCCGTTAATCTGAGCAGTATTAGGGGTTAATCTAGAAGCATATATTTTTCCATTTCCATTTTTATGGATGTTTCCAGTTAGATCTAAAGTACCCTTCACACAGACTTTACCATTATCTCCTATGTTTAGATTACTGCCAATTTTTCCGTTTCCACCAATATAAATCGATATATTTGCAAGGTTATTTATTTTAGAAAACTCTCCATTCCCTAAAATAATCATGTGGCCATTATTCGTAGGGTTATTTAGGCCCTGAGCATAAAAATCTCCATTTATTTTAATTTGTGAATTATTAAACTCATTTATTTCGCCAAATGTTGCTGCCCCTCCAACATAAATAGTAGAGTTTTTAAGGCTATTTACATTTTGAAAACTTCCACTGCCTTGAATTGAAAGCGTGGTATTTTGGAATAAACTATTAATATTGCCAACGACTGCAGCACCACCAATTGAAATGATACTATCATAAGCATCATTCCAATTTCCGCTTATTAAACTGCCTTTTACTTCTAATTTAGTTTTTGCTAAGCTATTTCCATTCTGAAATGTTGCTGCTCCTCCAACATAGATAGTGGAATCACTTGTTTTTATATTTTGAAATGAACCACTTCCGGCTATTTCGATGATTGAATTACTAATGGTGCTATTTAAGTTACTAAATGAACCACTTCCACCGGCATGGATTTTAATTGAAGAAACACCGTTTAAATTTCCGGATACTGTCAAATCATTAGTGGTGTAAATGGTTGAATTCGAAAACTGATTAACGTTAGATGAAATCGTCAATGCCCCATTTGTTTTTAAAATTGCATTTACGATATCGGTGTTTTTTGTAATTGTAGTACTTCCATTATATTGACAGTTGCTTGTAAACCGATAATTATCTGGAATGGGACTCACACAAGCTGCTAATCTTCCAGGGTCAGGAACATCGTTTCCAGTCAACCCTGTCTTTGCAATCCATTGGTTTTCGGAAGAGCCATCATCAATATTTCCGCCATCGTTACTGTTTCCTGTTTCACTATTAGTTTCTGCTTCTAAAGTAATGGGATCAAGTTTTACCGGCATCGTAAGGACAGATGATAACGTGATTTCTTTATCCCCATTAATTCCTTTACTATCAAATGTATAGGTAATGCCATCCTTATTACTGGTTTGTTTTATATTCGAAATAGTAAAAGAGCTACTCGAAGCGGTATCAACGGCAACTGTCACACTTTGAAAAAAGCTGTGGTCTATAGTCTCTAATTCTCTTTTAATTATTTCCATATATTGATTAGAAGCGATAGCTGATAGTTTATTGAAATAAGTTGTTTTATTGATTTCTGCTTCTGTAGATTCCTTATTACTGGCAGTAATCTTTCCGAATGTATCATTTATTTCTTTTGTTATAGTTTGATTGATGCCATCCTTAAAAGCACTATTTGCTTTTACTTCAGTGCTTTTATTGTATAAAGCTGTTTTATAGTAAGTGATTCCCATCTCTGCAATGGAAACAGCTTGTGCATTATCTTCTGTAATGGTGATCTGTTTAGAATTAGTAATCGAAACACCAACAATCGAAATATAAAGAATACTGAAAACAGATATAAGCGCAAGAATAAGTACAAGTGTATTTCCTTTTTCATTGAAATAGTGCAAGATAGATTTCCTCCTTTCTATTTTATGCGGGATAAGGTTATAGCTGTTTGATAGGTTTGTTTTTCCTTGTCAGTACTTGTGATTTTAATGGTAATAATGATATCTTCCTGTAATGGTACAACGGTAAAGGAATTAGGAATATAGGTTTTTTCGGTTCCATCTGCCGTACTTTTTAACAGTTCATATCGGAATTTTTCATTTTTAAAAGTAATTTTTTGCTTCCCGTCCACTGTGATAAAGGAGGCATTTGGATTTTGATCAAATGTAATCGTATAAGAATCAGAGGTTTGATGAATCTTTGTCATGCTGGAAACCATGTAGTTTGCTTCTTGCTGTAATAATGTTTTATCATTGACTACTTTCGAAAAATGAATGCCTTGAAAAAAGAACTGATAGATAAGGACTAATACTATCGAGCCGAGTGCGAGAGAAATAAGTAATTCAATTAAAGTAAGTCCTCTTTGGTTTCGAATCATCTTCTTTTTTCTCCCTTATTTTTTCGTTATAT
>NZ_DALZDK010000038.1:27033-44786 GCF_031978665.1 Niallia sp.
ACCGTATATATTGCTATTTAATTTATCTTGCTTATCGAAAACATCAATGCGTATTTTATAAAGCGTATTTTCGCCCTTTAGTATTTCCTCGCGATGATATAGATATAGATGAATAAAATAGTTATTTTCTTTAAAAATTAATTCTATATCGCCTGAATTTCTATTTATATCTGTTAATAAAGGTAAATCGCCTCCGTTAATAGCGACTGATGGATTATCTGTTAAATTCATTATTTGTTTATATAATGTACTCTCACTATTTTGTGCTTGGACTAACCAACTTTTTGCTAGTGTAACACTGGTTAATCTTTCATCAGTCTTCTGATTAAAGGAAGATACTTGCGGAAAGAAAGTGAGAAAGGATGTAATGAGAATTCCTATGAGAACAATTGAAACTAAAATTTCTATTAATGAAACACCTTTATCATTTTGAATGAAATGCTTAAAGGGCATGTTTTTTCCTCCGCTCATAAAATGGAAATGTAAATAAATAAGAATAGACGAAAATTAATCAGGTAAAACTATTTGCCTATTCTTTTAAAATGATTGATTCTATTATACAATACATAGGATGAGAAAAACGAAATTTTGTAGGTCTAAATGCATTAAAATATTAGATGATATCTAGTTTGTTCTTACTATTTAGAATCGTGGTGATGCTTAAATGCAAGTACTATTAATCTCTATCGTTTGTTTATTAATTATTACATTAATTTTTGTTATATTTCCTTCAAGCATGACTATCAAGGGAAGAATAACGATTGTATTGGTTGCTTTTGTGCTTTCCAATATCGGTTTTGCTATTCAATATTTGTATAAAAGCTTTATGTTAAGCTTCGGTGGTCTATTGCTTTTGGTATTGCTGTTGCCTTTATTTATGCAAAAAAGTTCTCGGTTTTTCTTTAAAGAAGAAATACATAGTGAATATATTACGATGTTTACAGCAAAAGACATGAATAAAGAGAAAATGGAATTAGAAGAGGAAAATGAGCTGAGATTTTCTGCTGAAAAAGAGAATTCAATAGAGGATGATGAGGTTAAATCAACTTCAAATCTAATGGAAAAAGCAGAAGAAACGTTACCTAATCAGGATTTTATAAAGACTAGTGCTAAAGAAAATATGGATGCAGAGGAAGCTAAAAACTTGAATAAGCAAGCAGAGAGAAATGATTGGTCGTATACGCCATTGGATACCACTGCATCTGTTGTAACAGAGGATTATTGGAAAAATGATAATGTGGTTGTCAGGGAAAATTCAATTGAATCGTTTTTAGAAGGTTTAAACGTTAATGAGGATAAAGAGGAAGATCATCTAGAAGAGATAGAAGAAAAACCGAATCGTCGCTATTTAGAAAGGCTAGAAAAAATAAGAATATTGGATAATAGTGATTTACCAAAAGATACTGATTAAAGAGCTAGATCCTAAGTATAGTGCTGACATACGAATCACTAGAAGCGTTTTTAGAAAGGTAGAATACAGATGGATAAAAAAACTTTCACATTATTTATTACGCTTTTTATCGCAACATTTTTCCTTTTTGGGGGCACCAGTTTGGGAGTCTATGCCTTTCAGAAGGCGGGTAAAGAAGAGGTGGTTTACCCGATTAACACAAGTGTAGCTGGGGTGAACATTGGCGGGTTAACGGAAATAGAAGCAAAAAGGACGCTTGAAAATCATCTTATAGGCTGGAAGGCTAATGCTATTTATGAGTTTCAGTATAAGGAAAAAACGGTTCAGGTGACTAATGATTTATTTTCCTTTGATGTAGAACAAACACTAAAAAATATAACAGATAACAATACAAATACCTTTGTTGTGGAAGTAGATGAAGAGGTATTACAAACAGAATTAGAGCAGTATAATTCATTTTCGATAGAGGATATCGATATCGATCTTCTAAAGTCAGCATTATTGGAAGCTGCTACTATTCTGCAAATAGATGAAAAATTAATATTAGAAGATTATTTTGCCTCCTATGTTGCAGAAAGAGATATTTTAAGCACGGTCGAAATGGCAGTGCCTGATAAAACAGAAAAAGAACTAGAATCCATTATTTCTTCTATTGAAGAAATAACGATTTTACCTAAAACGACTTTTTCTTTATTAGGGTTATTACAAGATGTTAATCAGAAAAGCATAAAGGATGATTCACTAAGTTTGCTGGCTACAGGTATTTATCAATTAGTGCTACAAACAAATTTTGACATTCGAGAACGTACAATAAGTAGTGAAATTCCTGACTACGTAGATATAGGATACGAAGCGAAAGCGAGCTTTCGTGAACAATTAGATTTACGCTTTACCAATCCAAATGAAAATGCATATATAATTGCACTTAAGGTTGAGGATAGTCAATTAGTCCTGCAATTAAAAGGCCAAGCGTTTCCAAATGATTATGAGATTGTTATTGAAGAAAAGAAAGAGTATGAGCCGAAAACAACTATCCAGTTTGATTCTTTGCTTGAGGGAGATCAAGTACAAGTTAAACAGGAAGGAAAGCCTGGAGTATCTGTTGTTGTCATAAAAGAAGTATTGGATAAAAAAGGAGATCAGATTAAAAGAGAAGTAGTATCTACTGATTATTATCCGCCAATTTATAGAGTAGAAGTTAAAGGGCTTCAAAATGACTTGGACTCAACAGAAAATAATGAGGTTGAGGAAGAGACACCGATAGATGAGGATTTAGATGACCATATAACGGACGAGGAGTTAGCTTCTGAAGAAGAGGACAATTCGGAAGAGCAGAAAGATTCAGAAGAACAGCAGGATGATACAGATGATTCAATAGATGAAAGCCAAATTATTGAAAAATAAAGAGTATAACAAGTTAAATTAAAATGTCGTTTTTCATGCATGATACCAAATAGGTAAAGGAAGATGATAATGAAGAATACGCGCAAACGACTAGGGGATTTATTAATAGAGGCGAATCTGATTACACAAGAACAATTAGATGAAACATTGAGAAGTAAAAGCCCTAATCAAAAACTTGGAGATGCATTACTAAAAGAAGGATTAATTACAGAGCAGCAATTAATAGAGGTTCTGGAGTTTCAGCTGGGAATCCCACATATTAGTTTATATCGTTATCCCTTTGAGCAAAATCTTTTTTCTCTTGTTCCGAAAGAAACGGCAAAGAGAAATATTCTTATTCCGTTAAAGATTGATGGCGATAAATTGTTTGTTGCAATGGCAGATCCGATGGATTATTTTGCAATTGACGATTTGCGCTTAACGACTGGGTTTCAAATTGAGCCAGCAATTGCTACACGCGATGATATTGTTCGGGCAATTAATAAATACTATGATGTAGATGATGAATTTAAAGAACTGCTCTTCCCTGTAGAGCAAGAGGAAGAAGTCGATTTAAATGTCGTTCAAGATTCGCCAATTATTAGATTAGTTAATCAGTTAATAACGAATGCAATTCATGCCAAAGCAAGTGATATTCATATTGACCCCCATGAAACGAAGGTGACAATCCGTTATCGGATTGATGGAGTTCTTCGTACGGAAAGAGTTTTGCCAAAGCATATGCAAAGTGTCTTGATTGCGCGAATAAAAATACTGGCTAATCTTGATATTACGGAATATCGTCTACCACAAGATGGCAGAATAAAGTTTAATCTTGAGTTACATCCAGTGGACTTACGTATTTCCTCGATTCCGACTGTTTATGGTGAAAAAATTGTGATGAGAATACTTGACTTAGGTAGTGCTTTAAATGATATTACAAAGCTTGGGTTTCATCCCTACAACCTGCAGTTATTTAATAAAATGCTACAAAAGCCGAATGGGATTGTGTTGATTACCGGTCCAACAGGCTCAGGTAAATCCTCTACTTTATATGCAGCATTAAATCAGCTGAATAATGAGGAAGTCAATATTTTAACGATTGAAGATCCTGTAGAATTTCAATTGGAAGGAATCAATCAAATTCAAGTGAATTTACATACAGGTATGGACTTTGCTGTTGGCTTACGGTCTATTTTAAGACAGGATCCTAATATTATCATGGTTGGAGAAATTCGAGATAAGGACACAGTGGAAGTGGCAATACGTGCCTCATTAACGGGCCATCTAGTACTTAGCACCCTTCATACGAATGATTCGATCGGAACGATTACTCGTTTAATTGATATGGGGGTAGAGCCATTTTTAGTGGCTTCTTCTTTGAATGGGATTGTTGCACAGCGGTTAGTAAGAAAGGTTTGCCGAGATTGCAAAACAGAAGAGGAAGCAACGAAAAGAGAAAGAGAGATTTTTGCCAGAAGAGGTATGTCTATTGAGCGTATTGTTCGCGGGAAAGGCTGTTCTTCTTGTAATATGACGGGTTACCGTGGGCGAATTGCGATTCACGAAGTGCTTGTTATGAATGAAGAGATAAGAAAATTAATCATGAACGGCGAATCCTTTATAAAGGTAAGAGAGCAAGCGGAAAAGGACAAAACTGTGTTTTTAATTGATGATGGGTTATTAAAAGTAAAACAGGGCATTACAACAACGGAAGAAGTATTAAGAGTCGTTCTTCCTGAATAGAGGGGAATATCGTGAGAGAGAAATTAGATGATATTTTAAAGGCTGCTTATGAAAATCGAGCTTCTGATGTTCATTTAACGGTCGGGATACCACCTGTTATCCGCGTAAATGGAGACTTGAGAAGGGTTGGGGAAGAAAGCTTGCTGAAAGCAGAAACAGAAGAAATGGCCAAGGCAATTGCACCTGAATCATTATGGGAAACCTTTGTAGAAAAAGGAGAATTGGACTTTTCCTATGAAATAAAGGGGCTTTCTCGCTTCAGAGTCAATATCTTTAAACAGCGTGGACAAGTTTCTCTTGCCCTTAGGATTGTTCCAACCGCTATACCAACGATCGAGCAGCTTGGCATGCCAGCTATTTTACGAAAAATTGCCGAAAAGCAACAAGGACTCGTTCTTGTTACCGGTCCAACTGGAAGTGGGAAATCGACTACTTTAGCAGCGATGATACGCTATTTAAATGAATCTTTCCATAAGCATATTATCACACTTGAAGATCCAATCGAGTATTATCATTCACACGGAATGTCAATTATTGATCAAAGAGAAGTGGGATTTGATACAAAGAATTTTGCAAATGGACTGCGTGCAGCATTGCGTCAAGATCCCGATGTTATTCTGGTAGGGGAAATGAGAGATTTAGAAACCATTCAAACCGCAATTACAGCAGCTGAAACAGGCCATCTTGTATTGGGAACATTGCACACTTCAGGAGCACCAGCAACGATAAATAGAATTATTGATGTGTTCCCACCTGAACAACAGCAGCAAATAAGAATCCAATTAGCTTCTGTCTTAGTTTCCGTTGTTTCCCAACGCCTTTTTCCAACAGCAAATAAAAGAGGCAGGGTTGTTGCTTTGGAAATTCTCCTAAACAATTCTGCAGTTGCTAACTTAATTCGAAATGAAAAGATTCATCAAATTATGAATATCATGCAAACATCCAAATCACAGGGGATGGTAACATTGGAAAACAGCATTAAAGATCTTGTTCAATGGGGGCATATTCATCAAGAAGTTGCTGCGCAATATTTACAGGAGTTGTCTATTAATGGCTCGATTTAAGTATACGGGAAGAACGATACAGGGGAAAAAAGAAGGAAGCATTAATGCTTCATCGAAGCGGGAGGCTTTATTTTTACTAAGAGACCAAGGTGTTCGGGTAACAGAGATAATGGAAGTCAATGAATCATTCTTTACAAAGGATATTGTCATTGGAAATCCTGTGAAATTGCAGGATATGGTCATTTATTTACGACAGTTCGCAACACTACTATCTGCAGGTATATCCATAATCGATTCAACAAGAATACTTGCAGAGCAAACCTCCAGCAAAGCACTGCGCAAGGTTCTAAAAGAAGTGGAAGAGGACTTAAGGGAAGGAAATCCTCTTTCCACTGCTGCAGATAAGCATCGAAAGGTGTTCTCGCCGATGTTCATTAATATGGTTCGAGCAGGAGAGGTAAGCGGTAATATGGATGAAACGCTCGAGCGTTTGGCGGTCCATTTTGAAAGGCAGCATTTTACGAAGCAGAAGATTATTTCAGCGCTTGCTTATCCAGCAGCAGTTGGCTTACTTGCAATATTGGTTGTGGTATTTTTATTAATTTATGTTGTACCAATTTTTGTTGGAATGTTTGCCAGTTTAGGTGGCGAATTACCGTTTATTACACAATTTGTGTTAGATGCAAGTGCCTTTGTGCAATCATTTTGGTGGTTAATTGCTTTAGTTGTGATACTATTTACAATCGTGTTTATGTTATTGCGGAATAATGATACGTCTAAATATTACCTTGATTATGCGGTATTAAGAATGCCGATTATAGGGAAGCTACTACAGAAGGCAGAACTAGCTAAAATGACTAGGACATTAAGCTCTTTGTTTTCTAGTTCAGTACCAATATTGCAGGCATTGGCCATCGTGGAATCCGTTGTTGAAAATAAAGTGATTGCAGAAGTGGTGAACAAGTCCCAAACTGCATTGGAAAATGGACAGTCATTAATTGACCCAATGAAAAAGCATTGGGCCTTTCCTCCTCTTATTACCCAAATGATTGCCATTGGGGAGGAGACAGGGGCATTAGACCTTATGCTTGGAAAAGTTGCTGATTTTTATGAAAAAGAAGTGGAAGTTAGTACAGATCGGCTAAAGGCTATCCTTGAGCCATTGCTAATTGTTTTATTAGCTGGCCTTGTAGGTGTTATTGTTTCAGCACTGATGATTCCAATGTTTGAAATTTTTAACCAAGTGGATAATTATTAAAAAAAATACGTAATTTTCCGAAAAAATATATCTTCCTTTTAAAAAAAGAATCTGCTAAAGTACTACTTATAATAGTAAAATAGGACTAGGGAGGCAATAAAAATGAAAAATATAATAAATCGTATTAAAAATCAAAAAGGATTAACGTTAATTGAATTACTTGCTGTTGTAGTTATTCTTGGAATCATTGCAGCAATCGCTGTACCAAGTGTAGGGAAAATCATTGATAATACAAAGAAGGATGCTCATGTAGCAAATGCTCAGCAAATGATAAATTCTGCTAAATTGGCTGTATCTGCTGATACTGGGTTATTGCCGAGTTCTGGTTCGAAGTATTTAACAATGGAATATTTGGAGGAACAAGGTTATCTAGATACGGTAAAAGATCCAGATAGTGGAAGTTATAAAAAAGGAACAAATGAAAGTCCTACAGCTGCCCCTGAAAATGTTTCTTACGTAAGAATCGAAAAAGGTGACGAAGGTAAATATAATTATTACGCTAAATTGGTTGGAAGTGAGCGAGGAATTGCTGAAACTGCTGAGGCAGAATTATCAAGGGATGATGTAAAATAAAGTAGGATTCAATAACTACCAATAAACTAAAGGGGAAAATAATGCTATTTCTAATCTTCTTTTACGGACTCCTATTCGGCTCCTTCTTTAACGTAGTTGGACTTAGAGTTCCTGTAAATCAGTCGATTGTTGCTCCGCGGTCAGCCTGTCCAAAATGTGGACATACTTTAAGGTGGTATGAATTAATACCTGTATTATCTTATATTTTACAAAGGGGGAAATGCAGTCAGTGTAAGACTGCTATTTCTCCCATTTACCCGATTGTCGAATTGATAACCGGTCTTTTGTTTATTTTGGCTCCATTCACATTAGGATGGTCAAGTGAACTCGTAGTGGCGTGGACGCTCATCTCCTTGTTGATCATTATCCTTGTATCCGATCTTGCTTATATGATCATTCCAGATAAAGTATTAGTTGTCTTTTCTATCATCTTTATTATAGAGAAACTATTTATTCCTCAAAACACTTGGGTCTTCTCCATTTCAGGATCTGCTGTTGGATTTTTCTTATTACTTTTTCTAGCAGTTATTAGTAAAGGCGGCATGGGTGGTGGAGACATCAAGCTGTTTGCGGTCATTGGCTTTGTGTTAGGTCCAAAATTAGTATTATTGGCTTTTTTCCTTGCTTCCTTATTTGGTGCTGTAATTGGTATAATTGGAATGTTATTAAAGCATTTTAAGAAGAGGGAGCCAATTCCGTTTGGCCCATATATTGTTGTAGGCACCCTTATCGCCTATTTTTATGGATCAAATCTAATAGATTTTTACTTTCAACTTCTTAACATATAAGGAGATATCATATGGGATTGTTTCGAAACAAAAGAACTGTCCAGCTCATTTTTAATGATCATTCCATTCGATACATGGAGCTGAAACAAATAAATCCCCCTCTGCCAATCAAATGGGGAGAGAGGGTTTTGCCAGAAGGCATTATTAGAAATGGCAAAGTGGTCAATAAAGAAAGCTTGCAGTTAATATTAGAAGAAAGTGCAGAGACGTGGAAAATAAAGAAAAGAGACATTCAAATGGTTGTTCCAGATGCGTTAATTATTATTCGGAAAATATCGGTGCCTGCAGATATCAGAGAAGATGAATTGAACGAGTATCTATACTTAGAAATTGGCACATCAATCCACCTCCCATTTGAAGAGCCTGTTTTTGATACGGTTGTTTTAAAAGAAGAAGAAGAGAAAAAGGAAATACTTTTAATTGCTGCACAAGAAGAATTAGTACAGGATTATGTTGATGCTCTAACAGAAGCAAAGCTCTATCCAGTTGCTGCAGATATTTCCTCGCTAGCTGCTTTCCGTATTTATGAACGACTTTACACTGCTGCTGAAGAGGAAAGATTATTATTTGTTCATATGGATTTAGAAAATGTGAATATTACTATTTTTGAGCATGGATATCCGATTTTTGCCCATTTTTTGCCTCTAGCATTTATTCGCGAGGAATGGGAATTTCGAGTAAATCGGTCACAGCAATCAGAACTTTTCTTTCAAGGTGATAGCAAAGAGTTAATGATAGAATATGATAATGTTTTTCGAGAAGTAAACCGATTGATGGACTTTTATCGCTATTCTATCCATCAAGGAAGAGAACAATTGATGAAAATTATTTTGACTGGTGATCATCCAATGCTATCAACCATAAAAGAGGAATTATCTACTCGTTTTGAGCTACCGATTATTATGCCAGAAGTAGATAGCTTATTAACTGGATTCAAGCGATCTTTACCAAGTGCCTTTCACCTTGTTTTAGGATTAGCTTTAAAAGAGGTGAAATAGATGTTAGTGAATATTAATTTACTACCGAAAAAGGAAAGACGAAGTAATAAATCAATCTATATTCTTTTCATCTTCACTGTAGTTGCAATCCTTTGTTTGATTGCAATGCTGTTTCTTGGTCATTTTATCCAGAAAAAGAATGATGAATTAGCCCAACAAGTGAATAAAATAAAGGAACAAGTGGAAACGTCACAAACAATGCTGACTACTTATGAAAATTCCAATGCTGCTGGAGAATTAGAAAAGGCAGTAATTTGGGCCGAGGATTATCCATTAAAAACTGTACCAGTTATAAGAGAGTTAACATCCTACCTACCGGAGAGAGGGTTTATTCTATCTTTTCTTTATAATGAAGATGGAACGATTCAGCTTGAGGCTCAGTTTGATACAACGAGAGAAGCTGCCTATTATTTAAATAGGCTGATGGATTCAGCATGGATTACGGATGTTACACTCTCTAAGCTATCGGCCACAACTATTACCACTTCCGTTGATGAAGGTGCTCTTTCGACGGAACAAGATGTACAAAGGTACAATGGTTCTTTTCAAATCTTCTTAAGTAAAGAAACAATTAAAGAGGAAGAACAAATGGATCAGCAAGAGAAGGAACAAGGAGATTCTAATTCATGAACCTTGATAGAAATAGATTACTTACCGTAAGTAGTATTTTGATTATAATCAGTCTCTTAGCAGGAATGTATTTCTTTTATTTGCAGCCTAAGCTTGCTGAAAATAATAAAAAAAAGGAGCAGATAGAGACGGAACAACAGCTTTTATCGGTGATAGAAACGAATATTCAAGAAAAGAAAGAATCTGGAGAAAAAAATACATTCGAATTGCAAAAAAGCATTCCGATAAAGCCGTTAACGGATCAATTATTAATGGATATCGAAAAAGCTGAGCTTATTTCCGAAACAACGGTTCAAAATATGGTATTTAGTAATGGAGAGATAGATGTTGATTCGACAGATGATGCAGGGATATTGCAAGAACAAGTTGATGAAAGCACTAGCTTAGAAACTGACGAAGAAACAACAGCTGAAAATACCGAGGAGACTGAGATCCCAGCTATAGAAATGCCTTCAGGAATGAAAGAAATGACTGCTACACTTGAAATCGAAGCGCAGGACTATTTTGCGTTGGAGAAGTTTATTTCTGAAATAGAGAATAATGAACGGATTGTGTTAGTGAGAAATATCAATTTTTCTGGAGACAAAGAAAAAACGACTATTTCAATAGAGGAAGAAACTGATTTAGTAACGTTTTATGTTACTTTCTCCGTCTTCTACATGCCAGATTTAGTAGATTTACAAGAAAGTTTGCCTAAACTAGATGTTCCATCACCTGATAATAAAATAAACCCCTTCCCTAACTAATTGGCGAATAATTAAATAATTTGACGAAATCATTCTATAACAAGACGACAAAAGTCTTGTTATTTTTTTTTATTTGTATGATAGGATAAACAAAATAAATGAAAATGGGGGTAGGACGAGTGAGTGAAAAACCGGAGAATCGCAAAACGATAACGATTAAAATCAACGGAAAAGACCGTCCATTCCAAAATCAGGATACAGATGAAACGATGGAGCGGAATCAACCTTCTGTTTTTCATAAGAACCAAGATAATGAGAAAAAAGAAAATGGTTTTTTTAGTGAAGAGTCAGCAGCTGGTCAAGAAGTAGAGTTAGAGGAAAGCTTTGATTGGATTCTTCCGGAACCAGAAGAAATGCCAGCAAAAGATAAGGAGAAAAGCATATTTGCTTTTCAAGCGCCTTTAAATAAAAAGGACAAGCCAACGATATCAAAGAGCAGCAAAACAAAAGAGGGAAAGAAAAAAAGCTTGCCGAAGGAAATAGTTGCCTCTATTTTCTTTGCTGTGTTTTTTGCTGTTATTTTAGGAACTAGTTTTGGGTTTATTTTATTAAATATGGTAGGTAGTGATCAGATTGATGCGACAAATGGAAGTATAACGGCTTCAGCCAATAATCCTACCAGTACATCCAAAGATGGACAAGCAAAGGCTGCTACGGAAATTGCGACGAAAGCAGATATCACTACCTATGTTCTTCAAAAGGATATTTTCTCAAAGGAAGAAAGTTCAAAAAAGGAACAAAAAAAATTATCTGAGGCAGGGAAAACGGGTCAAAGTATTCCTATAGAAGGACAATATTTCCTTTTATTGGGGGTTGTTAATAACTTAGAGGATGCTAAGGCATGGCAAAAGCAAGTAAATGGAACCTATGCAAAAGAAATGGTCTTTAATGGTGGAGAGATAGAGAATGTATCGAAGGAAGAGAAGGGGGTTATTGAAGGATCGTCAGCCATTTATTATTCTATTCTTCAAATCGTTACAAGTGTTCAATTTGATAAATCCATTTCAGCTGATGATAGAAGTAAGTGGAGGAGCTCGCTATCATGAAAGAAACCTCTAATTTTACAAATGAAAAGGTTCAAAAAATAGCAACACACTTAGCAGAAGGTGGAGAGCTTGCGCTGAAATTAACGGAAAATAGTAGTCAAAAAGAGATAGAGGCAGTACAACAGCATTTGCTTGACTATTTGGCTAATTATGTAGTGCTGTAATTTTTTAGAGGGAGCGTTAAGTTTGTAAAAACATACGCTTCCTCTTTTTATTTACTATTTAAAAATAATTTTGTAAATATTTCTACAAATTTCGTCATATTACATTTTATTTACTTTTTGATAAAAAATTATGTTTCAAAATTGTGTATCCTGTAATTCTTTGATAGGATTAATTTGTATCTCTCAATTTGAAAATAGTAGGTAGGTGTAAAGATGTTAAAGCAAACCCTCATATTGGCCTCTTCTTCTCCTCGACGAAAAGAGCTCCTTGAAGAACTCCAAATACCAATTGTTATATCCAGTAGTAATGTAGATGAAAGCTTTGATCCTTCTCTTTCTCCTAAAGAAATAGTCATGTATTTAGCGAGAAAAAAAGTCGAAGCAGTATATTCCAATGACAAAGAATCATTTATACTTGGTGCCGATACGGTCGTATGTCTAGGTGGTGTCATTTTAGGAAAGCCTCATTCAAGAGAGGAGGCATATCAAATGCTGAGTCAGCTTTCGGGGAAAACGCATTCTGTTTATACTGGTGTCGCTATTATGGCAAACGGAGTATGCTCCACATTTTATGAAAAAACTGACGTGCTATTTTGGGAATTAACAGAGGAAGAAATACACGATTACTTAGACACCGGGGAACCGTTTGATAAAGCAGGCGCGTATGGAATTCAAGGAGTAGGCAGAATACTTGTGAAAGAAATCAAAGGAGATTATTTCACCGTAGTTGGTCTTCCGATTTCTCGAACAGTGCGCGAATTGAAAGCAAAAGGCTTCTTCAGTATGCCTAATTAAATCAAAGGGTCCTCTATTCTTTTCTTCCCAAAATCGACTGATAAGGGAGGAACTAATAAAGAATGGATTCTATGTTAATAAGAGATTTTCCAAATGACGAACGACCGAGAGAACGTTTTATTAAACAAGGACCAGAAAGCTTGGCGAATCATGAATTAATTGCTTTATTGATTCAAACAGGGTCCAAAAATGAATCGGTATTAACGTTAGCAAATAAGATTTTAATCCATTTTGATGGACTTCGTTTGTTGAAGGATGCAAGTCTCGATGAGTTAAAAGCAATTAAAGGGATTGGAACAGCAAAAGCGATTCAATTGATGGCAGCAATCGAGTTAGGAAGACGTGTTTCCAATTTAGAATTCACCGATAGATATTGTATTCGGTCACCAGAAGATGCTGCGAAATATATGATGAATGAAATGAGATTCTTATCTCAAGAACATTTCATCTGCTTATATTTAAATACGAAGAATCAAGTGATGCATAAGCAAGTTGTTTTTATTGGTAGCTTAAATGCTAGTATCGTCCATCCCAGGGAAGTATATAAGGAAGCATTTAGAAGATCTGCTGCTTCTATTATCTGTCTTCATAATCATCCCTCCGGTGACCCTTCTCCAAGCAGAGAAGATATTGAAGTGACGAAAAGATTAGTGGAATGTGGAAAAATTATTGGGATTGATTTGCTAGATCATATCATAATTGGGGAAAATAAATTTATCAGCTTAAAAGAAAAAGGGTATGTATGACGCTGTTCTTTTTTGTTGATATAAGCTATAATATTATTTATGATTTTTTGGGTATTTATGTCTAATCATGACAAAATATAGATATGTAACATTTTAGAAGATAATTACAAAGAGGAGAATATCTACCTACTTTATAATATTGCATTAGTTTCAGAAAGGGAGATACATTTATGTTAGGTTTTGGTACAAGAGATCTTGGAATTGATTTAGGAACAGCAAATACACTTGTATATGTGAAAGGAAAAGGAATTGTAGTGAGAGAGCCATCAGTGGTTGCACTACAAACAGATACAAAAAGCATTGTTGCGGTTGGAAACGATGCGAAAAATATGATTGGTAGAACACCTGGAAATGTTGTAGCATTACGTCCAATGAAGGATGGGGTTATTGCTGATTATGAAACAACTGCAACGATGATGAAATATTATATTAAGCAAGCGATAAAAAATAAGGGCTATTTCTCAGGCAAGCCTTATGTAATGGTTTGTGTACCATCAGGTATTACTGCAGTAGAAGAGAGAGCTGTAATTGATGCAACACGCCAAGCTGGTGCAAGAGATGCTTATACAATTGAAGAACCTTTTGCAGCTGCAATTGGAGCAAATCTTCCAGTATGGGAGCCAACAGGTAGCATGGTAGTAGATATTGGTGGCGGTACAACAGAAGTTGCCATTATTTCACTTGGTGGTATTGTTACAAGCCAATCGATTCGAATTGCTGGAGATGAAATGGATGATGCAATCGTTAATTATATTCGTAAAACGTATAATTTGATGATTGGGGAAAGAACTTCTGAAAGCATTAAAATGGAAATTGGAAGTGCTGGAAATCCAGATCAAATTGAAAATATGGATATTCGCGGTAGAGACTTATTAACGGGACTGCCAAAAACGATAAAAATTACTGCAGATGAAATTGCAAAAGCATTAAAAGATACAGTAGCAGCAATTGTAGATGCAGTAAAAGTAACGCTAGAAAAAACACCTCCAGAACTTGCAGCTGATATTATGGATCGTGGAATTGTTCTAACCGGTGGTGGAGCATTGCTTCGAAATCTAGATAAAATTATCAGTGAAGAAACAAAAATGCCTGTTGTTATAGCAGAAGATCCTCTGGATTGCGTTGCTATCGGAACTGGTAAAGCTTTAGATCATATTCATTTATTTAAAAATAAAGCAAAAGATTCACGATAATTTTATTAGAGGTGTATAGGCATGCCACAGTTTTTTATGAATAAACGCCTGATTATTTTGCTTGTAAGCATCATTATTCTCGTGGCATTAATAGGGTTTTCATTAAGCGATCGAAATAAATTAACCTGGCCGGAGCAATTTGTAAAAGATACAACCGGCTGGGTTCAAACCCTTGTTTCCAGACCTGCCCATTTTGTGGTGGGTTTTGTTGATAATGTCAAATCTTTACAGGGTACATATAAAGAGAATAAAGAATTAAAGGCGAAGCTAGAGGAAAATGCTCAGCTGAAATATCAGGTTCAAGGTCTCAAAAAAGATGTCCAAGCCTTGCAAGAAACATTGGAAGAAAAGGAATCTTTAAGTGACTACACACTGATGAAAGCAACGGTAATTAGAAGAAATCCATCCCAATGGACAGAGCTGGTCACCATTAATAGAGGAGAAAATGACGGCGTGGAGAAAAATATGGCTGTTATTACTTCTGCTGGATTAATCGGGAAAATTAAATCAGTTGCCCCAAATACGGCTACTGTCCAATTATTGAGCTCTGAAGATCCAGCTAATCGAATTTCTGCTTTTATTCAGCCAAAAGAAGAGGAAAAAGAAAAGAATAAAGATAATACAGACGTTTTTGGAATTATTGCGGATTATGATAAAGAAACAAAGCAGTTGATTATGACTTGGGAAGAAGTACCAAATGGCTTGAAGGTCGAAAAAGGACAGCTTGTTACCACATCAGGAATGGGTGGGGTCTTTCCAAAGGGGTTAGCTATTGGAACGGTAGAAAAAGTAGAACCAGATGAAAATGGTCTGCAGAAAAAAGTATTTATCAATCCAGCGGCGGATTTCTATGATATTGAACATGTAATGGTAGTAGACAGGGAAGCTTTAACTCCTGAAGAGGATGAACAATGAGAAAAGTTTTAATTGGCTGTTTAATTTCATTCATGTTTATTTTAGAAAGTGTTTTCCTAGAATTACTTCCTACAGACCTTTTTGGTAAAAATTGGATTTTTGTTCCGTATTTTTTACTGATTACCATTCTCTTCTTTTCTATTTATGGAAATAGAAAAGTTGGCGTGATATATGGCTTTGTTTTTGGACTGCTTTTTGATATTGTATATACAGAAATTTTAGGTATCTATTTTTTTGCTTTCCCTTTTATCATTTATGTTTTTAATAAATTAATGAGGATTTTCCATAGTAATATTGTTGTTGTTTCCGTAATGAGTTTACTTGCTGTTTCTGCTCTGGAAATGATTGTTTATCAAGTAATAAAAGTTATAAACCTTACAACGATTGATTTTGGGAGTTTCCTACATTTAAGACTTATGCCATCTTTAGGGTTGAATCTTATTTTTATTGTGCTGGTCGCATATCCGTATAAACGTTTATTTGAGAAGTATGCAGCCGAGTTAAAAGAATGATATAGTTAGAATGGAAATAAATTTCAGGTTGGACATTTGGTTGTCTTCGATCTGAAATTTATTTGATTGGAGCTTTGTCTTTCGTTTAATAGTTTGAACAGGCGCTTTTGCTTTACTGATTTTTGAGAAATATATTTGCCTTGAAAAGGAATTTCAAAAACGTTTGTCGAATGATATTATAAGGAATTAGAAACCATTAATTAGATTTCTAAAGTTCTTAAACTAATTTTATCGTGTTTACTAAGATGCTAAGATGAGACGCGAACAAAGAAGTAAAATTTATTTTTGCATTTTTAAACGCATTTATGAAAAGAGTGAATGCTCTAGCTAAAGTGCCAATCATCTATCAAATTAAAATGTTGGATTGAATTGATTCCGTATCGTTTAATGAGTGATGACGATATTTGGTCATGATTCATAATGCTTCATTATTTGATTAGGATGTTTGCGCTTTTTTATGCAAAGTGAGATTTATAAGTATATCGATATCGAGCATTTGCGTCCATTGTCTAGTAAATTAAAGACTATATCCTGTTATAAACAAGACTGTTTATAACAAAGAAGTATCTATGTATTGGGATGAAAGAGAGACGCTAACGCTTTTCGTACAGAGGTGACAACTTGAAATGAAAAAAAAGCAGCTAGTAACAATTAAAGGAACGAAGAATGGACTGGGCCTCCATCTGTATGATAATTGTTCTTATGAGGAGTTATTAAGAGAACTCCAGTTTAAATTAAATGAGAGCGCAAGCCTTCATAACGAAAATCGAGATATAAAAGTGACAGTAGAGCTTGGGAATAGATATGTAACAGATGTACAAAAGGAAGAGATTGCTCATTTAATTCAAGAAAAACAAAATTTGTCCGTTCAATCCATTAATAGTAATTTAGTAACAAAGAAAGAAGCGGAAAATTGGCTAAGACAAAGTGAAGTGAAATCAATAACCAGTATTGTACGCTCTGGCCAAATATTAGAGGTACCTGGTGATTTATTGCTAATCGGAGATGTAAATCCAGGCGGGAAAGTAATAGCCGGGGGCAATATCTATATTATGGGACAGTTGAAAGGTATAGCCCACGCTGGATATAATGGAAAGGATGATGCGGTTATTGCTGCATCTATTATGAAACCGACACAAATCCGGATTAGTCATTTTATCGAAAGAGAGATAACGAATTCGTCTTCTGAAAACATGAGAGAAATGGAATGTGCATATGTGAAGGACAATGTAATTAAGATTGATAGATTACAAGTATTACCACATTTAAGATCGAATTTGCTGAAATTGGAAGGAGGATATTAAGATGGGAGAGGCAATTGTTATTACATCAGGTAAAGGTGGAGTTGGAAAGACGACCACTTCTGCAAACATTGGTACAGCACTTGCGTTACAAGGGAAAAAAGTCTGTTTAATAGATACAGATATTGGCTTACGAAATCTTGATGTCGTAATGGGGTTAGAAAACCGTATTATTTATGATTTAGTGGATGTGGTAGAGGAAAGATGTAAAATTCATCAAGCACTTGTTAAAGATAAACGATTTGATGATTTATTATATTTACTACCAGCTGCACAAACAAGTGATAAAACTGCTGTTCGACCGAATCAAATGAGAGAGCTAGTACTCCGTTTAAAGCAAGATTATGATTATGTCATTATTGATTGTCCTGCAGGCATTGAACAAGGATATCAAAATGCAGTGGCAGGTGCGGATAAAGCTATTGTTGTTACTACTCCTGAGGTATCTTCTGTAAGAGATGCAGATAGAGTAATTGGTTTATTGGAAAAAGAAGAGCAAATGGAACCACCAATGCTTGTAATAAATAGAATTAGAAATCATATG
>NZ_DALZDK010000038.1:44796-56405 GCF_031978665.1 Niallia sp.
GTGAAAAATGGAGATATGTTAGATATTGATGAAGTAACTAGCCATCTTTCCATTGATTTATTAGGAATAGTTGCAGATGACGATGCTGTCATTAGAGCTTCTAATAATGGAGAACCAATTGCGTTAAACCCGAATAGTAAATCTGCAATCGCTTATCGCAATATCGCTAGAAGAATTTTAGGGGAGACTGTTCCGTTGCAACACTTGGAAGAGGAATCAAAAGGTGTCTTTGCTAAAATTAAGACATTTTTTGGTGCTAAATAAGATAGTAGAATAGCAATAGCAATCATTTACTATACGTACATAAATGGGACGTATATGAGGTGTTCTAATAGATAGAAGGACCAAGTCCCTGCCTTCTATTATTGATATTGATAAAGTTATTAATTGTAGCGCCTGAAAATAGCTAAAATTATCGATTAAGCATAAAATATAAAAAATCCCTGTAAAGAAATAACCTATTCTTTACAGGGATTTTTTATGTTTTTCTAGCTTTCTTTTAATTTTTAAGAATGTTGCAGTTCCTTTTGTTTACGTAATCACCTTGATTAAAGGCATACTTTGTTGAATCCATACATAAATATAGGGTTAAAAGGACAAGTAGGTTAGGGGAGAGGAGTAAATGGGGTCAAGAAACGATGATGTTAGAAAAAAAATCGAAAGAAGAAGAAAAGAACGGGCAAGAATAGAGAAAAATATTGATAGCAGAGTGCTCTGGTCTGATGAAGAGGATAGCTTTGACTATAATTTTACAAGTAAAGAGGAAAATTATCCAACTAAGATTCATCCTTTATTTCGCAAAGATTTATTTTTGCTAAAAATCTTAGGAGCAGCGATTTTATTTCTTTCTGTTGCTATCATTGTAGACCACCCATCAGCAAAATTAGGGAAAATTGAGAATACACTAAGACAAGCAATGTCACATGAATTTAATTTTATGGTAGTGACAGATTGGTATGAGGATAAATTCGGAAAACCATTGGCGTTTTTGCCGGAACAGAAAGACCAAGTTCAAGACACAGAGCAATTGCAGCAATATACCTTATCTGCATCCGGTAAAGTGTTAGAGGAGTTCCAAAAAAATGGGCAAAGAATTGCAATAGAAACAGGAACAGATACAACCGTACAATCGTTTAATGAAGGACAGATCACCTTTATAGGTGAGAAAGAAGGTTTTGGAAAAACAGTCGTCATAAAGCATAGCGATCAAAGTGAATCATGGTATGGAAATTTAGAAGAGGTGGATGTAAAGCTATACGAAAATATTAAAAAAGGAACAAAAGTTGGGAGTGCGTCAAGGTATGAAGGGGATGAAACACTAGGTTTATTCTTTTTTGCGATTAAGCAAAATGATGATTTTATCGATCCATTACAGGTGATAGAAATTGAATAGGTTTCTTGGTGTTTTTAAGTATCTTCATATCCATCCACTATTATGGGTTGTCATTGCTATTGGGGTAATGACTGCCCATTTTTATGAAATATGTTTATTGTTTCTGATTATCCTTATACATGAATTAGGTCATGCGATTGCTGCGGCTTTTTTTTCGTGGAGAATAAAGAAAATATCTTTATTACCATTTGGGGGAGTAGCTGAAATGGATGAACATGGAAATCGTCCGTTGCTAGAGGAGGCAATTGTTATTATTTCTGGTCCATTACAGCATATTTGGCTACTGGGGCTGGGGGTTCTTTTATGGCAAGGGGGTATTTTTACAGATTCCTTATATCAAACCTTTACCCAATATAATTTCATGATCTTTTTCTTTAATTTACTTCCGATTTGGCCCCTGGACGGTGGGAAACTAATGTTTCTTTTATTTTCCTTAAAAAATTCCTTTCCTAAGTCTCATAAATTTACGCTCTATTTATCCATGTTAGGTGTTTCTTTATTTTTATTAATTGTCATAATCATGATGCCAACTAATTTAAATGCATGGATCATCATTAGCTTCTTACTTTTTTCTATTTTTTATGAATGGAAACAAAGAAGATTCTTATTTATGCGATTCTTGCTGGAACGCTATTATGGAAAAACAAATAATTTTAGGAAATTACTTCCATTAGAAGTTCAAGAGGAGGATCAGCTATTGGACGTATTCGAACGATTCCACCGAGGGTGCAAGCATCCGATTATCGTAAAATCGAAAGGGGAAGACAATGCCATTTTTGATGAAAATGAGCTTTTACATGTCTATTTCAAAGAAAAGAATGTGACTGCAAAGATAAAGGATCTAATGGCTGTTTTATAGGTATACATAAAAAAAGGAAGTTTGTTTTCCTTTTATCGCATCCTTTAAACCTTGAGTAGCATTGATATCAGTATCAATAAATATGTCCTTAAGTTTACTAAAACATTTCATCTAAGCTAAAATAATAAGATAACCATAAAAAAGGATGTATGATGTTGAATCAAGTAATCGTGAATTTGAAAACAAGAGAAAAGAGATTTGCTTATCTAATGGATGGAAAGGTAGCACAAATATATGTTCAGCAGCCACAATATAAAACGACTGTCGGGAATATTTATTTAGGCCAAGTGACAAAAGTTATTCCAGGGATGAACGCTGCCTTTGTAGAAATTGGTGAGGGCAAAGGTGCGTATTTACCGAGAGAAAAAATGATTTCCTTTGTTCGGAGCGAGGGGACGTTAGAAGAGAAAAAAAAGAAGAGTGTCTCCTCTTATATAAAACAAGGAGAACGTGTCCTGGTTCAAGTGATAAAAGATGCTGCCGGACCAAAAGGCGCAAAAATAACAGGCATTATCGAGATGTCTGGTGAACACTTAGTGTATATGCCTTATGGCAGATATGTAGCAGTATCCAAAAAAATAAACACTATTGCATCTCAAAAAAACTTGAGAAGCTTCGGCGAACGTATAAAAACAAAGAGCGAAGGCTTGATTTTTCGCACTTCAGCTGCAAATTGCTCAGAAGCTGACTTAATAGATGAACTAGAAACATTGCGCCAGCAATACAAAGAGCTGGAACAGCAGGATAGAAAGAAGAAAATAATGCTTTTACACGAAAATAATGAGTTTAACAAACAACTATTTTATCTTTTCAAGCAAATGAAAGAGGGAGAAGTGATTGTCGATAGGGTAGAAGAGAGGAAGCAATGGCAAGCGCAGTTCCCTCATTTAACAGTTTCCTTTCATCAAGGAAATGAGGATCTTTTTTCTCATTATCATTTGGAAGCAGAGATAGAGAAAGCATTGAAAAGAATCGTTTGGCTAAGCAACGGATCATATTTGATTTTTGACCAGGCAGAAGCAGCAACGATTATTGATGTGAATACAGGTAAATATGAAGGGAAGCATCAGCTAGAGCAAACCGTCTTCCAAACAAATATTCTTGCTGCAAAAGAGGCAGCCAGACAAATTAGGTTAAGAGATATTTCGGGAATCATCTTAATTGATTTTATTGATATGAAAGATGCGGAAGAGAAGCAACTCTTAGATGTCATGCTTAAGGAATTAAAAGGGGATAATAGACAATCAAAAGTAGTTGGATTTACCGAGCTTGGGATCTTACAATTAACGCGAAAAAAAACGATGAAATCCTTATCTGAAATGACTCAGAGAAAGTGTGTGATTTGTGAAGGCACAGGAGTTGTAAAGAGTGCAGAAAGTATGGCTTTTCAATTAGAAAGGGAGCTCTGGGAATATCGAAATAAGGATATTGATCTTGTAGAGATACACGCAACAGAAGACGTTAATCGTATATTTATCGGCGAAGGAAATATTCATAAAAAACGGTTAGAGGAAGTATTGGGTTTTACGATTAAGATAGATATAGTTGATTTTCCAAAGCCAGACTATTTTATCCGAATGGTTAAATGAATGCTTAAAAACGCAATAATAGAGAATATGATTGACAGTATCTTTTAAACATGTTAGTATTTTAATGTTGTTTGTAGCACCCGTGCTCTACAACCGCACATAACAGGTAATTAAGATTTTGCTTTAGCAAAACGCCTGTCATTGGCGAGTCTTAGTCTATTAAGGAGGTGCAGTTTAATGTACGCAATTATTGAAACAGGCGGAAAACAAATCAAAGTTGAAGAAGGTCAAGCTATCTACATCGAGAAATTAAACGGTGAAGCTGGTGACACTGTTACTTTTGATAAAGTTCTTTTCGTTGGCGGAGAAAATGTAAAAGTAGGAAGTCCAGTTGTTGAAGGAGCTACTGTTACAGCTAAAGTTGAAAAACAAGGCCGTCAAAAGAAAATCATCGTTTTCAAATACAAAGCGAAGAAAAATTATCATAAAAAGCAAGGTCATCGTCAACCTTACACTAAAGTTGTTATCGAAAAGATTAACGCTTAAGGTTGAGTTTGTATGATCGACGTAACGATTGACAAATCAAACGATGGTCTCATTCATTCGTTTACAATTAGTGGTCATGCCCTTTTTGCTAATAGTGGGAATGATATAGTATGTGCTGGGGTATCGGCTGTTTCGTTTGGAAGCATAAATGCCGTTATTTCACTTACTGGCATTACTCCTATTATTAAACAAGGGAAAGACGGAGGTTTTATTTCCTGTACTATTCCAGAAAATATTCAGGAAGAAACAAGAGATAAAATTCAACTTCTTTTAGAAGGTATGGTTGTTTCTTTGGAAACAATTGAAAGAGACTATGGAAAATACGTAACTATCACTTATAATTAAATAGGAGGTGGAACGAAATGTTAAGATTAGATCTTCAGTTTTTTGCATCTAAAAAAGGGGTAGGTTCGACTAAAAACGGACGTGACTCCATTTCTAAACGTTTAGGAGCTAAACGCGCAGATGGTCAATTAGTAACTGGTGGAAGCATTCTTTACCGTCAACGCGGTACAAAAATCTATCCAGGAGTAAACGTTGGTCGTGGTGGCGATGATACACTATTCGCAAAAGTTGACGGAATCGTTAAATTTGAGCGTCTTGGTCGTGATCGCAAACAAGTTAGCGTATACCCAGTAGCACAAGAAGCATAAGTTAATGATTAGATAGGCTGGCTCGTATAGGGTCAGCCTATCTGTTTGTTAAAGGATAGATTTCTTGATGAAGAATGGATGTTGATACTAAGATATGTTGTGGATGATTTCAACACTTAGACAAATAGCATAGATGGCTTTTGCCTATTAGAAAATACCTTGTCTATATATACATATCACTATGTTGCCTTTTCTTGCTTTTGGTCTAAGTGTTGAAAAATAGAGTAATCCATTGCTTTTTCGTATACTTTCAAAGGATTAGTTTGGCTCTTATGTATAGTTTGTTGTTCCCACAGCCTTAATACACTTCGTTTTCGACATTTCTTTATCAAATCAATCCAAAAATCGTAATCTGTATAATAAATCGTTTGGACATATCTAAGAAGGCGTTTTTAGTCTGCCTATTCCAATGAACTTGAACCCTTAGTTATAGAAATAGATAATTGCTTTAGCTGTGGAGTTATCGTTTTTGTTCATAGATGATTCATTTTTTGTTATACTTACTTAAAGCAGTCTTCTAAGACTTAATAACCTTTTAGGAGTACAAGAATGAATAAAGACTGGAATACGATAGATTTTTTAAGACATGTTCGCCATGATTGGCTAAATAAAATCCAATTAATTAAAGGGAATTTGGATTTAAATAAACCGGATCGAGTAAAAGAAATAATAAATGAAATTATTACAGAGACCAAACAAGAAGCTAAGTTGTCTAATCTAGATATTCCGCAATTTGCTACAAAATTATTAATTGCTAATTGGGAAAATTATCATTTTCGGTTGGAATATGAAGTGCTGGCAGAAGAGAAATGTCAATTAACGGAAGATGACATACTTACCAGTTGGATAACCTTGTTTTTTCAGACATTAAATCAACATATAAAGCCTTTTGCAGACAATCATTTATTCATTTCCATTCATTCCATGGAGGAAGGACTTCGTTTGTATGTTGATTTTAATGGAGTGCTAGTAAATACAGAATCAATGTCTTCATTTCTTCAACAGCCGTTTCCCAAGCATTTGGTAGTGGAAAATACGGAGATTAGTGATAAAGAACTGGTGTTTGAAGTCTGGATGAATAGAGAGAAAACAGGTAAATAATAAGAAGGACTTGGCTAATAATTAATCGAGTTCTGTTATATAGCATGAAAGAAAAATTATGATTTTTAGAAAAATACTAGCTGGAATGGTTCGACATTAGAATATCTATTTTGAAATCAATGTTTATGAACAAGTGTAAGATGTTCTGTTGGTCAATACAATACGCTTAAGTTTTTCTTATTAGGAGGAAATGAATTTATGTTTGTGGATCAGGTTAAGATTTATGTGAAGGGCGGAGACGGTGGTAACGGTATGGTAGCGTTTCGCCGCGAGAAATTTGTCCCTAAGGGCGGCCCTGCTGGTGGAGATGGCGGTAAAGGAGCCAATGTAATATTTGAAGTGGAAGAAGGGCTACGGACTTTAATGGATTTCCGCTATCAACGTCATTTTAAGGCGCCACGTGGCGAGCATGGGATGTCCAAAAATCAGCATGGCCGTAATGCTAAAGATATGATTGTAAAGGTTCCACCTGGTACAATCGTTTCAGATGCGAATACAAAAGAAGTAATTGCGGATTTAACAGAACATGGCCAACAAGCGATAATTGCAAGAGGTGGTCGTGGAGGCAGAGGGAATTCTCGCTTTGCGAGCCCTTCGAATCCAGCTCCTGAACTATCGGAAAACGGCGAACCAGGACAGGAAAGAGATATTGTACTGGAGTTAAAAGTACTAGCTGATGTTGGTTTAGTCGGTTTTCCTAGTGTCGGTAAATCTACGTTGCTTTCTGTTGTATCTGCAGCAAAGCCTAAAATTGCCGATTATCATTTTACGACGATTGCGCCTAATTTAGGAATGGTCGAAACAGAAGATAACAGAAGCTTTGTAATGGCAGATTTGCCAGGATTAATTGAAGGAGCTCATTCTGGTATTGGCTTAGGTCATCAATTCCTTCGTCATATTGAGCGTACAAGAGTTATTGTCCATGTCATTGATATGGCTTCTACAGAGGGTAGAGATCCTTATGAGGACTATGTAACGATTAATAAAGAGCTTCAAGAATACAATATGCGATTATTAGAAAGACCGCAAATTATTGTTGCCAATAAAATGGACATGCCAGATGCAGAAGAAAATTTACAAGAGTTTAAAGCTAAATTGCAGGAAGACTATCCAATCTTCCCTATATCGGCTATAACGAGATCAGGATTGCGTGAGCTTCTTTTTGCTATCGCAGATAAATTAGAGAATACGTCAGAGTTCCCATTAGAAGAAGTGGAAGAAGAAGCAGGGGTTCACCGAGTTGTATATAAGCATGAAGTTGATGAGCGACAATTCTATATTACAAGAGATTCAGATGGAAGTTTTGTCCTATCTGGTGAAGGAATTGAAAAGCTCTTTAAGATGACGGACTTCTCTCGTGATGAGTCTGTTCGTAGGTTCTCTCGTCAAATGCGCGGTATGGGTATTGATGAAGCGTTGCGTCAACGTGGAGCAAAAGATGGAGATACAGTAAAATTAATGGAATATGAATTTGAATTTATCGATTGATCGAAACAATTCTTAGAAGAACAGTAAAAGAAGGTAATAAAGGATCTTCCCTTTTGTCGAATGAAATGACGGAAGGGGAGTTTTTCATACAAAACAGATAAAGAAGAAAAGAAATTCCTATTAACATACATAATGAAGTTTCCGTTATGCCTTGAGGGGTGAGCAGATGAAACAAAATAAACTGGATCAGAAATTTTTTTTAGTAAGAGAAGATGTACTTTCAGAAGCTATGAAAAAGACTTTGGACGCGAAAGAACTATTGGAAAGAGGAAAAGCGGAATCCGTACATGATGCAGTAAAACAAGTTGATTTAAGTCGCAGTGCATTTTACAAATATCGAGATACAATCTTTCCTTTTCACACGATAGTGAAAGAAAGATTAATTACATTATTTTTTTACATTGAAGATCGGTCGGGAACATTATCTAAGCTACTAAGTGTTGTTGCCTCTGGAGGATGCAATGTACTGACGATTCATCAAACGATACCGCTCCAAGGAAGAGCGAATGTCACACTATCTCTCAATACAGCAGAGATGGAGATTTCTATTGAGATGTTGTTAGAGCGATTGCGTATGCTTGAATTTGTGGAGAAAGTTGATGTCTTAAGCTCTGGAGGATAAGGAATCTATGATTTAATTAGATATCCGATCGTCTTTTAGGAAGAAGGCTTCTATGAGTCGTTCTTCTTTTTATATGTGATAAATTCAGAATAAATAATTATTTTTTTGGAGGAGAATTAGGTGAAAGTAGGCTACTTAGGTCCAAAAGCAACGTTTACAAATATGGCGGTAAATCAGCAATTTCCTGAAGTGGAATCAATCCCTTTTCTAACGATTCCAAATTGCTTTGATGCTGTTATGGCAGACGAAATAGATGTTGCTTTAGTACCAGTTGAGAACACATTAGAAGGCTCTGTCAATATCACGCTTGATTATTTAATTCATGAAGTATCTTTACCGATTTGTGGTGAAGTGACAGTTCCGATTAAACAACATTTAATGGTTCATCCGCTTCGTAAAGATACATGGAGAGAAATTGAAGTCATCTATAGTCATTCCCATGCAATCGCTCAATGTCATAAATTTTTACATACCGAATTTAACGGAATTACTTGTGATTATATGACTTCAACAGCAGCTGCAGCACAGTTTATTAAGGAAAATCCAAATATAAATGGTGCAGCAATTGGAAATGCGCTAACTGCTGAAGAGTATGGTCTTGAAATTGTGAGACATCATATCCATGATTCCAATAACAATCATACAAGATTTCTTATATTATCAAAGAACCCTGTAAGTTATACAGAAACGAAAAATAATTTAGCTGGCCATAAAACCAGTCTAATGGTCACTTTGCCTTCGGATCGTTCAGGTGCATTACATCAAGTGTTGTCTGCTTTTGCATGGAGAAAATTAAACTTGGTGAAAATTGAATCGAGACCAACAAAAACGGGATTAGGAAATTA
This sequence comes from Niallia sp., assembly GCF_031978665.1. Taxonomy (NCBI): domain Bacteria; kingdom Bacillati; phylum Bacillota; class Bacilli; order Caryophanales; family Bacillaceae; genus Niallia; species Niallia sp. Next base: position 53,833 of record NZ_DALZDK010000038.1, read on the forward strand.
TTTCTTTCTTATTGATCTAGATCGAAAAATGGACGATGTATTAATACCGGGAGCCATTGCAGAGCTAGAAGCAATTGGCTGCGAAGTTAAGATGTTGGGGAGCTATCCTTTTTACGTTATGGAGAAGTAAGATAGAATACTTTGAATCCAGAGATGTGCTAAAATATTCACTTGAAAAATCACTAAGAGCGATAAATCGTCTTAGTGATTTTTTGCATTCATTTAAGCTTCTTCTTCGATTAAAAAATTCGCCTTACGTAAAGCCTCTTCTGCCTCTGTTAATGTATCCAGAGATGGTGCTGTAATGGTATGCAAATGAATTCCAGAAGTTAATTCTGATAAATATGCAGCGTTGGTATGCTTAATTTTCTTCATAAATTGTTTTACTTCTTTTCTATTGGCTACAAGAATAGAAGCCGTTAAATCCCCATAGACAGGATGTTCAATTTTAACATCTTTAACGGTTACCCCATTATCAACAAGAATATTCAATTCTTCTTCCGTTTTTTCAGGGGGATGATTACATGCAATAATTTTTTCATAAAGCAAAGGCTTTGATTCCTGTAAATATAAATAACCTTGACTAGTTGCCAATATCGGTTCGTTTTTCGCTTTTAGAAGGGTGATGTCTCCAACTATAATTTGACGACTTACATTCGTTAATTTGGAAAGTTCACTGCCGGTAAATGGACGATTATTTTCTTTTAATAAGGAAAGAATATAGGCTCTTCTTTCTTCGCCAAGCATTTTTTTTGATTCTGTCATCCAATTTCTCCTTTTAATTATGATTTCCTCCAGGTAGGAAGTTTAAATTCCCCATCTGTTATAGTCATTCACACAGATTTTAATGGTTATTTGCTAGAGGTTATTGCTTTTCCATTAAAAAATTTAAAAATAATATCGAATACACGTAGACTTCTGAGGGATTTGCGAACCAGGTGAGACCCTGGATTTAAGTGAGGTCCACGGAAAGCGAAGTGTATTCAAGCTGCGAGTTAATAGCAACAAATTTAAAAAAACAGCCTTTTAAATTAAAAAGTACTCCCTATTCATAAGTAGTATTATATATTCTCTCATTTCTATTTTACCAAAAGTCTATCTTTAAGATATCCCTAAAGTATTTATAAAATGGATGAAATTAAATTTGTTTTATAAAAGAGTATGATTAGCAAACAAAATACGAAAAGAAGGACAAAGGATTAGCTATCTTTATGTGGCTAGAACACATAAATTAAAAAAAACCGCATAGATTTTTGAATAGAATGATAACCATTTTGCAGTGTGAACATAGACTATATGGACATATGCATAGGAGGGAATCTATAGTGAAGATCCATATTGTTCAGAAAGGGGATACTCTTTGGAAAATTGCCAAAAAATATGGTGTTAATTTCGAAGAGTTAAAAACGTTAAATTCCCAATTGAGTAATACAGAGATGATTATGCCCGGCATGAAAATTAAAGTTCCTACTTCAGGAGGAAGTATTAAGAAAGAAGCCCCTATTGTGGGACCGAAAAAAGAAATGCCGATTGCAATGCAGCCAATTGTGAAGGAAGCGCCGAAAAAAGAAATGCCAGTAAAGGAAATGCCGAAAAAAGAAGTGCCAAAGGAAAAACCATACACTCCTAAAATGCCTACTCCAATCATTCCAGAAATTGATGTTACTAATTATTATTCCATGAATATGACAAATGTGGACGTAGATGTTGATGTAGAAATGAAAGAAAAAACAATTTTGCCATCAGCACCTGCACCAGTTTTACCTAAACAGGAACCTGTTCAACAAGATTTGTGTCCACCAATCATTCCTTATCAACCATATTGTTATGAAGTATCTCCAATGATGCCAGGAAGTGGTTTTCCTCCAGGAGTATGTCCTCCAGAAGGAGTACCGGTTGAACAAGTAGCAACTCAAGCTTATCCAGCACTGCCTGGAGTAGATTATACAGAAAAACATAAATGGGAAGAGTCCTCCTCCTCCTATTCTGCTTATAAGCATGGACAATTGCCTGCGCATGGTAAACAAGTGCCGCATGAATATTATCAGCAACCGTTAGTGCAGTATGGTCAAATGCCTGTGGAACATCACAACCATAAAAAAGAAGAATCATCTTCGTATGTAGCTGGAGCAGGATATCAACCACATGCTCCAACGCAAACAGCGCCAGTTCTTCCAGCTTATAATCTACCTTACAAGGAAGATTGTGGATGTGGTGCACCATCATTCCCACAACAACCAGTAAGCAATGAGGGAATGGGGCAAGGATATGCTCCTGGAATGGGAGCAATGCCGCAAGGATACGGACCAGAAATGGGAGTAATGCCAGGAGGGTTTAATCCAGGAATGGGAATGGCTCCAATGCCGCAAGGATTCGGACCAGAAATGGGATCAATGCCAGGAGGATTTAATCCAGGAATGGGAATGGCTCCAATGCCGCAAGGATACGGACCAGAAATGGGATCAATGCCAGGAGGATTTAATCCAGGAATGGGAATGGCTCCAATGCCGCAAGGATACGGACCAGAAATGGGATCAATGCCAGGAGGATTTAATCCAGGAATGGGAATGGCT
>NZ_DALZDK010000039.1:0-49394 GCF_031978665.1 Niallia sp.
GATTGCTGATTTGAAAAATGGCATATAGGCATATACACACTTTTATCATCAATGAATACAATGAAAAATAAGCATATATATGCAAAGTGAGAAAGGATGAATTTCCAATGTTCCCATGGAATTTATTCCCTTTTAATAAAGATTCAAAAAATAGAATGGAGCAAATGAATCCCCAAGATATTCAAAAGTATGTGCAAGAAATGATGGATAAACTCATGCCAGAATCTCTCCAAAAGATGGAGCCAGATAATTTGTTTCAGACCTTTTCTAAAGGAGCTAATTTTCGTAACGATAATATCAATCAGTCTGAAAAATTCAACTATGTTGTTTTTGAAACCCATCATCACGTTTATGTGAGAATTCCTATCCTAGATAGTAGCTGGCTAGAACATATTAAAATTTTCTATACATCCAACCAATTAATCATACAGCATATTCCATCATTTGAAGACAAACATACCGTTACGCTCCCTGCCATTGTAAGAAAAAAAGGCTCTGCTGCACTATATAAAGACAATATTTTAGAGATAAGGATTCAAAAAAATATTGATATTCAATATTCTGAGATTGATGTAACAGAGATGAATTAACTTAGGAAGAGGAGATTTTCATGAGTTTTGATAACTTGAAAAAAATCTATCAATTTTCTGAGAATAGTCATAAGGAAGATTATTGGAAAACAATGTTTGGTGCAAATGACAAGGAGTGGTTCTCTACTCCATCTTCATCCATTAAGAACAGCGAGTCTTTTCCTGCATGCGATTATTATTTATATCATTCCCGTTATTATATCGATATAGAGTTACCAGGGATTAACTTGGACCGCTTAAAGATTCACTTAAATAACCATATCCTCCAACTAGAAGGCTATTATCAAACCCTTATTCCCAATTGCTCTTATCTTTTAAAAGAACGACAGAATAAACATTTTGTTAAAAAAATCAGTATTCCAATAGATGTAGACGAAAAGGACATCCAAAAGAAATATGATAATGGAATTTTACAGCTTTCCTTTCCTTGTAAAGAAATGTGAAAGGAGGGAATTTGATAGTCCCCTCCTCTTTATTTATACTTGCTTAAGATTCAACATTAGAATCATAAGAATAGCTTATCATAGCAATAAAACGGTTTGTCTTTGCCTTCGAAATATGTGGAACCGACCTTATTATATCCATTTTTCACAAATAAGTTTTGCGCTTTATCATTTAATGAATATGTATCGGTTTTTAAATAGAAAACATCTTGTTCTATAGCATACACTTCTGCAAATGCTAGTAAATTACTCGCAATACCACCACCACGTATTTCGGGATCCACCACCAATCGGTGAATAACCATATATTCCTTATTATGGTAAGTCCATGCGATTTCATCGTAATTTTTTCCACCAATTTGATCAATAGTAATCGAACCAACCACTTTATCATCCATAATGGCAACGAAAAGATTATTATTTTCGATATCTACTTGGAAGCTAGCTTCATTTGGATATTTATGCGACCATTGATCATTCCCTTCTTCTTGCATAATCACTAACGCCTTTTTTACAATCTCCATGATTGTTGGTAAATCATCTATATGTCCTTGTCTAATTTCCACTAATAAATTCTCCTATACAATAAATTCTTGCCTGATATCTCTTATAGTTAGTGTGCTTTTTCTAAAAGTAGATATTCAGGAAAAATTATTATATAAATTTCTAGCGCAAAATACCACTATTTTGTTTAGCAAACATCCTTATTTCTATAATTCTATTTTTTTAGATTTTTTGATAGGGACTTGTGTCTAACATATATTCATGAAGAAGTGTGCAAAAAAAGCCCCTTCAGAAAAAAATTCTGTGGAGCTGCATAGTTTATTTCTTTATTTGTATAATAGGATAGATATTATTTTCCGATAAATTGCTGTGTCCAGTAATTCCCATTTTCTACATATCCAACACCAATATGTGTAAATTTATCGCTTAAGATATTCGCACGATGTCCTTCGCTATTCATCCATGCATTCACTACTTCTTCAGGTGTTTTTTGGCCTTTTGCAATGTTTTCACCTGCAGCTTTATACGTTATGCCAAATTGCTTCATCATATCAAAAGGACTTCCATATGTCGGGCTTGTATGATCAAAATAATTATTTGTACTCATATCCTGTGACTTCACTTTGGCAACTTTGCTTAATTCTGTATCTAATGTAAGTGCTGGTAAGCCATACTTTGCTCTTTCTTTATTCGTCAATTCTACTACTTCTTTTTCATAAGCGCTTACCGAAGTTGTTGCTTTTGCCGCACTATCTTTGCTTGAATCACCTATTGTATTATTTTGCGAAGCAGTTGTTGTTTCTGGTTTAGATTGATTTTGTGTGTTTGTATTATCTTTTTGTTCAGGTGTAGCTTTTTGTTCTTCCTTTTGTTTAGTGAAATGTTGATGAGTTTGTTGAGTTGCAATCGAATCCTTCCACTCTTTCCATACTTTATCTATATCTACTTGATAATTAGTAGAAATATTATTTATCAATTTATTTAGTTGGTCTTCTGATAGATTATGAGATTGATAGATTATTTTTGCTTCATTTGGCTGAATTGATGCAGCTTCCGCTTTGCTTGCCAGTGGAGTAGCCATCAATAAAGTTGATGCTGCTGCTACTGAAAAAATTAAATTCTTCTTTTTCATTTTTTATTTCCTCCTTGGTTGTCCAAATCGAAATAGTAATAGATTTTGTTGTTTTCGACTTACAACAACATCATATCATACGTTTTTTGTCATATTTTTGGATGAAAAACCCAGATAGTAGATAAAATAATAGAATGTGTGAAGATAAAAGGAAGAAAAATAGGATAGATTAATAGATAAATCAACCAATATATCTCCTTAAATTTCTCGTGGTTTTATATAAATAGCAAAAGAGAATTATGGAAATTTATTATTACCAACCCATATTTTGGTCAAAAAACAGACTTGACAGGCTTTTTTTTGACCTTTGAATTTAACATTCAAGACAAAGAGTTTACAAAAATTTAGTGATTATTACAGTAAGAAAGAAAAATTCACACTAAATGTTAATGTAAGCTTATAAAGTCTGTATATTTTAGTTAAACGCTAATTCTCCTTTTGCTAAATGTATAAAAAAACGACAGTATTGGAAAAATAATTAGGAATAATATCTATAAAGAATGGAGTAATGATATGAATACACCGTATTGCTGCCCCAATTGCAAAACGAATCGAAGTCGATTTAATATTATCAAGCAAGTTGCTCAATCTGTTAAACTAGATCCACAAACAGGTAGCGTTGTAGAGGAATATACATCCGATACATTATCTCCTTTCCATATGGGATATGCGGGACCAGAATATCGAATTCAATGTGCTGCTTGTGGACTTGTGGAAGACGAAAAAACATTTATTAAATTTGGGGAAATGAAAGCTTAACCTTATGCATAGGACTTAAATTACTATAGTTTAAAAACTAGTTAGGCTTTTCTTCCTAAAAAAGAGACATACTTACTGCTAAAATTAGAAGTAAGTATGTCTCTTTTAACAAGCGCTATTAAAAGAGAGGTTCCTCCACACTTACCTTCCAAGGTTCTAGTGGAGAGCTTCGAATTAATAATAGCTCTTTCTTTATTCTCCGTGGCTTCCCGTTTTTCACGTATATATTCCATACTATTGTAAGTTCTATTTGCAATTCCTGTTGAAAACGTCGCTGGTCAATCTCATGGAATTGATCAATTTTAATATTCTCTATTGCTGCTAATTCAGTCGACCATTCTTGTTTTGTGGAAACGTACTTTAAAATAGTTGTATCCTTTTCCTTTATTCCGGCAGTAAATGCTTGGGCTACTTCATTTGGATTCATTTGCTCTAAAAACTCTTTTAAAAGCCCTGCAGCCTTATACACCATTAATTTATGGGAAAAGTCCATCCTTTCTGTCTTATGAGTTATACTTCCTAAAAAGTGTACACAGAAATGACCTGGGAAGTCGTTCTTTAAAGCACCTGCTCCATGAGGCATACCATGCATCGATGCAGCTAACCACTGATCATCTATCATAATCAGAATCGCTCTTCTGCGCCAACTCCATTCCCCTTCATATATTTCTTTCATTATCATCGTATCATCAACAGTAAGCGGCTGTACATCAGCATGCTGGCTCCCAGCTCTCCGTTGTACTCTAAATTGCTTCCCTGACTCAATATCAACAATGGTAAACTTGCTATATCTAGGAATCATTTTATTAATCGTATTCCAAGTTAACAGTTGGATATCAAAACTAATCGGAGAGGAAATCTCCTTTTCTGCGGCATTCACAATATTAGCAGAAGTGATTAATTGACAACATAAAACAATAAGTAAAAATTTGTACACTAAGGACCATCCTTCACTTTTATTTGAATAATGAAAGTTTGCCCCTTTTTCTAAAATTCCCTTATCGTTAATAATTACCAATTCACTACACTTTTATTTTTCCGACTATTATTTAAGCAATAGAAAAAATTTTTTTACAATTGATTTAGTGTGTCCTCAATTTTTTTCCAATCTATATCTTCGCCTATAAATACCATATTTAGTGGCATTTTCATTTCCTCTTTCATAAATAAAGGCATTCCGTATGAGTACTGAAATAGGTCGGGATATGTTGTTCGATGAAATTGAACATATCCCTTAATCCGGTAAATTGTATCAGGAAGCTCTCTTAAAAAGGCTTCGAATTGATCTGCTGCGATGGTTTTTTTAAACGTATAAACAAATGTACTTAAATGCAATTTATGTACCGACGTTTTTTGTATGTCTTCATATACATGACTTTCCATTTCAAGTAATTTTTCAAATGGAAATTTAGAAAAGCTTGTTAATATCATAAATGCTTGTGGACATATAGATTGAAGCTCAAAGCTAATTTTTGCTTTTTCTGCTTCTGTTAATTGATCTTCTTTATTAATGATAAGTAAACTGGCATGTCTAGCTTGCTCAATAATAAGTTGTTGAATAGGAGCATTCAACGTAGATCGCTCAAGCCACTGCTTCCCATTAATAACCGTTATAATTCCTTTAAATCGAAGGCGATCTGCGAAAATCGGAGAGAGAATTCCATCTATCGTTTCAACAGGATGTGCAGCTCCCGTTGTTTCAAAATAAATTACGTCTGGTTTTTCTTCCACCAATAATGTTTGAATTTGTGCTTCTACCTCATCTTGGATTGTACAACACACACATCCACCAAGTAATTCCTTTAAAGGAGTATCTTCATCTATTTCATTAGAATCAATCGATATTTTTCCAAGTTCATTCATTAATACTGCTACTTTTCGGCCCATTCCTTTCTCTTTTTTTAGTATTTCCTTCAATAAAGTCGTTTTTCCACTTCCTAAGAAACCGGAAAGTACGTATATATCTGTTTGTTTCATTTCATAACTTCCTTTTACTATTTTCTATTGAAATAAATAAGCTGATAAGAAAAAGAGGATGACATATTTGTGTCACCCTGTTTTTCTTTGCTTAAATAGCTTATTTTTTCATTTGCTCTTTTAATACTTCAACTGCTTTTTTCATTTGTGTATCAGATTTTTGAATTTTTTCGCTGAGTTTATTCATTAAGGCAGTTGTTGTCTTGTCCGTAATGACTCCGTCTTCTTTTAATTTTTCTTGCTTTTGGAACTCTTTTGTTGCATTTTCTGTACTATCATCAAAGTAGCCATTCGTATTGTCCAATTCATACCCTAATGCTTTTAACATTTCTTGAGCTATTTTTACTTCTTCTGAATTGCTTCCATTTTTCAGTTTGCTTTCTGGATTGATCATCGTTAGACTTGCATAGCTTGGAAGCTCCACTTTATGCGTTGGTTCAATTCCTTTTTCATGTATCCAGCTGCCATTAGGCGTTAACCACTTATCTATTGTAAACTTGATATTGCTTCCATCTGTAAAGCTCTTTGCTTGCTGGACTGTCCCTTTTCCAAATGATTTAACACCAACTAACGGAACGTCTGCAGATTGATTAACAGCCCCCGCTAAAATTTCAGAAGCACTTGCACTTCCTCCATCAATGATTACAACTAGTGGTATATCCATATTACTGCTATTCTGCGAAGTAACTTTTTCTACTGTACCGTCTTTATGCTCAATTTGGTAAATAATTTCTCCATCTGGAACAAAGAGTCCTGCAATTTTCTTGACTTCTTCTAATAATCCACCTGGATTATGTCTTAAATCAAGGACAATGCCTTTCATGCCATCTTCTTGATATTTATTTAAGATATCAACTAACTCCGAAGCAGTATGTTCAGAAAAGGTAGTAATTTGGATTTTGGCAATTTTATCTTTTCCCATTTCTCCATAAACTGTCTCAATCGGAATCGTATCTCTTGTAATCGTTATTTTCAATGGATCGCTTGCACCCGAACGTTCTATTTCTAATTCTACTTTTGTTCCTTTTTCCCCACGAATTAATAGAACTGCTTCCGAAGAACTCATTCCTTGAAGGGACTTTCCGTCCACTGTAAGAATCTTATCATTTGGTTTAATACCTGCTTTTTCAGCTGGAGAACCTTTAATAGGAGATACGACTACAATACTATCATTTAACTGCTGAATTTCAGCTCCTATCCCTTCAAAAGAGGAAGAGATACTTTCTTGAAAGCTTGCTGCTTCTTCTTCGTTCATATAATCAGAATAAGGGTCATCCAATGCGGTAAACATGCCATCAATCGCACCATTAACAAGATCCTCCGAAGTTAAATCTTTATAATAGTCATCCATTAATGTATCATACGCTGTATATAATTTATTGAATTCATCCCTTTGATTATTAACTGTTACAGCAGGCTCGTCTCCAAAAGAAAGAGCAATCGTAGTAATTCCAGCTGCTGCAATTACAACAACAAATAAAAGCATGACAAAATAAAACTTTTTAATTTTTAAATACCCCTGTCCGCTTTCTTGTTCTATTTCCTTTTCATTACTATTTTTTTCGTTATCCAAATGATTCACCACTTTCGTTTGCAAGAGAGTATAAGTATGTATAAAAATAGAATACCATGTTTAATTTTATTTAATCAAATATAAGGAAGTTGCTCCTATAGAAAAAACAGAAAAGGAATGGTGAGATAGAAATATTCCTTTCCTGCATTCTTTATTAGATTTTACGAACTACCTTAAAGTATTCTTCTAATGTCCAGTCATTTTCATATATATCTTTTGCAGATTTTTTTCCAACATAACGGAAATGCCATGGCTCGAATTTATATTGTGTAATATTTTCCTTCCCTTTAGGATAACGGAGAATAAAACCATATAAATGAGCATTTTCCTTTAACCATTTTCCCTCTTTTGTATCCGCGAATTCTTCTGTCAACAGGAAATCCGCACTTTCACTCGAAATGTCCATTGCAAGTCCTGTTTGATGCTCACTATTCCCGGGATAAGCAACTGCTTGCACAGCCTTCTCTTCTCCTACTCGGTCCACTTCTGCATCAAATAGTACTGTTTGGCGGTCGTAAGAACGATATCCAGAAACTGCGTAAAGTGTTAGACCACTTTTCTTTGCTCCATTAAACATGTCTTCCAACGCATTAGCTGCTTCTTCTCTCATATAGCTTTTTTCAATATCTTGATTACCGAAGGAATATTCTACATTTGGACGCACTAAATCCTCCGGCGTATATCCATCTGGTAATCCAAATTCTTTATTAACAAGCGAAACAATATTCATCGGATTTTGAATAATATTTCTTCCATCTACTACTTTTATTTCATTAAAAAAGATAGATTCTAATGTCCAAGGATATTCTTCTTCTTCTGGTACATCTTCAGATGGAGTTTCTTCCTCTACCGTCTCTTGCTCATCTTCTTTGTTAACTGGAGTTTCGTTGTTTTGCTCGTCTGCATTTTCTTCCCAAAAAGCAATTTTATCTTTTAGAGATGTTAAATCTACTTTTTCACATCCCGTTAACATTGCCAAAGCTAATGCTAATGAAGAGATGGTTACTGTTTTTCTCATTTATTTCACCTTACATATCATTAAATTTTCTATTTCTTGTACATGATTTGATAAAGGTATGCAAAAAGCATACCTTTATCGGTCAACAATTATTTTATTGCAGCTTCTAAAGACACTTCAATCATTTCGTTAAATGTTGTTTGTCTTTCCTGGGCAGTTGTTTCTTCCCCTGTTAAAATGTGATCACTTACTGTTAAAACAGAAAGTGCTTTACGATTAAATTTAGCAGCAATAGTATAAAGGGCTGCTGATTCCATTTCTATAGCGAGTATTTGATATTTAGCCCATTTCTCTAACTCAGAATTATCGTTATAAAACATATCTGCTGTAAATACATTTCCTACTTTTAAAGATAATCCTTTTTCAATGCCAGTGTCATATGCCTTTTTTAGTAAATCGAAGTCAGCTGTTGGTGCATAATCTACTCCACCAAATGTTAATCGATTCATTTGTGAATCAGTTGAAGCACTCATAGCGAGAATGACATCTCTTACTTTAACATCCTTTTGGATTGCCCCACATGTACCAACTCGAATTAAATTTTGTACATTGTAGCTACTAATTAATTCATTGATATAAATAGAAATAGATGGAACTCCCATTCCTGTGCCTTGTACACTAATTCTTTTGCCTTTATACGTTCCCGTATAGCCAAACATATTGCGGACTTCATTGTAGCATTTTGCATCCTCTAAGAAATTTTCAGCAATGTATTTTGCTCTCAAAGGATCTCCTGGTAATAACACTGTTTCTGCTATTTCATGTTCTTTTGCACCAATATGTACACTCATTAATATTTCCTCCAATTGATACTCATTTCACTTTACATATCCAAATATTTCATGCTTTTAGAAAACTTTACTATTTGTACTATATCATATTCTAATATGCTGTAAAACATATTTAATTTTAGCATAACATTTTTCCGTAAGGTTATACTAAAATTAGTTTTCCTCCACAAAGAGGCAAAACAGTTTGTTTTATTCAGGGATTGTAGCTGAAAGAAAAATGCATATGAGGGGGATTATAATGGGAAAAAAACATCGAAATCGAATAAATTCTCCAAAGAAAAATAATCATATACCAAAAGAAGCAATTATCGCAGAGCAAGAAGCACATGGTAAAGAATATTCTGCTACAGGGCGAAAAAGATAATATAAAAAATCTGACTTTCTTCTAGGTTTTACAGATACAAAAAGAAAGTTATATCTCCAGAATTAGTTCCATAAATAGCATCCATTAATAGAAAAATGGTGAGGATTAATCCTCACCATTTCTTATTTTCATTATTCATCAAGTTCCTCATCAATTATGCATTTGTCCAGTAAGTATTCAAAAGTAATGTCAGCCAATTCTTCAATTTCACCTTCTGTAGGAACGAATCCCCTTTTTAATAGCTCGCGAAAGAAAAACTCTGCTATTTCCTCTGTATCAATAATCACGTCGATTTCTTTCAAGCTTATCGCCCCCTTTTTAAAGAATATATGTGACATCTTGCAAAAAATGCTTTCACAATAAAATTATCTGATAAAACAGACTTTTTTTCAAGAAGAAAGATCCATTACTTTGCAAAATAATAGGAGCTAGTTAAAAAAATATTCCTCTAGTTAACTTTCAAAAAATAGACATGTTTATCTATGCTAATACATATAGTTTTAGTAAAAAAAGGGAGGCACTACAAATGAATAAAATCCAATACCTAGTCGAAGATATAAAAGTAGATTTGAATAAAGAAAACAGTGAGATTCTTTCCATTTTCCATTCCCTTTTAAAAAAGTTATTTTCCCTTCTAATAATCAGCAGTGTACCGATGTTTATCTATCTTTTATTCTAATTTTTTTGTACCATTGTCTTTATCTGTTCTTTTGCTTACTTGTTTTAGCTTTCGGAGTGTTTGCTTCATCACCTGTTCATACTCAACATCTTTAAATAATGAATATAGGATGCTGTAATCATTATATATATCTAACAATCCATCAATAAGCTCTTTCTTCTCCTTTGTTCTTTCAAGCAAGTCTTTTTCTGTCTGGTGGAAAGAGCTATTTGACTTTTTTAAATCGACGGACTTTTGTTTTTTATCTAATATATACAATAGCCCTAATTTCTGTATAAATGAATCAGCACTTTCCGCATCCGCAACCAAGGTTAATTCATCTTCGCCTGCCTCTAACCATTCTCCATCACTAACTCTAGAAAGCTCGTAAATCACATCTTCCCATGCATCAGTTTTATATCGCCAAATCTCTGTTCGAAATCCCATAATTTTAAAAAGGTTTGATCCGTACCCTTTTACTTTTACTAAATCACCGATAAAGAAGCGATATTCTATGTCAATTTTTTCTGAATCCATTATTTCTCCATCATACTCAGAAAGCATTTGTAAACTGGATTCTAAATATAAACCTTCACTTTTATTTACTTCATATACATGCATATTATCTAAATACTTCACATCTGTAATTTTGCCGACGGTTCCATATATAGTGATTACCACTGTATCACCAATTTTGAATTTAGGTTTTTTTCGATTCGCCATAATTACTAATCCTCTCTAAACAAGATTGTGTGGCATTTGCCTACTTATGCGGTTTTCCCCCACACTCTTGAGTAGAACATTTGATCAATGAAGATGGGGGATCTTAAAGGAATATAATCCTATCTTCAATTACCATGTAATTTTCATCCTTTATATTCGTCTATACTTTCTACTTGCACTTTGTTGCTATTATCATATGCAATAATCCTCTATCCGCTCATAAAATTTCTTTACATTCTAAAATCACTACATTTAGATACGTTTAAAACTGTTTATTCATTATATGTCTATATGTTAATAGGAAGAATACTTTCTAACGTTTAAGTACAAGCACTAGCTCTTCCTTTTTTTTTTGCCCAAGTACACTCATACCAAAATGCTGTTATCTTCCAAGAAGCTCAACCAAAATATCATAAAAAAACATCCATGCAATTCCTTGCCGGATGTCATCAATAACTATAATTTTTCTTTTCTTCTTGAAATAAATATTGCTCCCATGCTTCATCAAAAACGCGCATGCTTTGAAGATAATGTCCATTTAATTCTAAGTAATCACTAATTTCGTCATAATCAAAGCTATTCTTTGGAAAATCATGATCAAGATAAGCTTCATTTGCAAATTCGCTAATTTGATCATTTGGTTCAGGATGCCGAAACTTCATAAGAAAATGATAAAAGGATTTAGTCATCATCTCACCTTCCTCGATCAATAGATATAACGTATACTATACATAATTGGAAATAATGGTGCAAGTAATTCAGCTGATTTTCAGGGGGCTCTTGTTAATTTTTTTATGCTATTTTCTAAAAAAATGTATTTTTTGATTGAAAAATCCTAAAAAAATTACCCGGAACGTCCTGAATTCAGTCATCATTTTCTAGATACCAGGAAATTACTGCTTATCTTATACTTTAGTAGGGTAATTTAATAAACAGTATAATGATAGGTCGCTATTATAAAAGGAGGGAAATAAAAAAGAAAGATGAAAAAAAGATTTAAATATTTTATTTACTCTCTTATTTCAATAATCATTTTGAGCATGTTCTATCTATTAATTCAATCAAAAAAAATGGAGAGAAATGTCTACGAAAAAATTTCTGATGGTAAACAAGTGAACTACTTAATTGTTGGTGATAGTATTGGCCGCAGCTCTGGTGCAAGCAATAACAACCATAAGTGGTTTAAACTAGTCGAAAGAAGCTTAACAAAAAAATACGGTGGATCTTTCATTAGACATTTAGTGGTTCAAAGTGGTGCTACTGCATTTGAAGGGTTATATAAGTTGAAGAATAACTTGTCTGAAGATATTGATTTAGTCTTCATTGTGTTTGGAGAGAATGATCGCAAATATATGGATAACAAGCAATTTTATTTCATGTATCAATCTTTATTAGATGAGATTGTCATTCGTTTTCCTCATGCGGAATTAATAACGATTACAGAAAGCAGCTTAGATAACGAGGATTTTATTCATGTTATAAAACAGTTATCAAAAAACTATTATGCTACAAATATTGATATGAGAGTCCCGTTTCGAAAGTCTCGACTATCTGCCGAACGATTAACAAATGACCTTGTACATCCAAATGATTATGGCTACTTTTTATATGCTCAGGAAGTTATTGACGCAATCGAAAAAGCAATTCGTGAGAAAAAAACAGTACTTACTTCTTCAATCCCTATAAATGAGGTAACGAGTGTACAAATGCATACAAATTATGCTTATCATTCTATTGATCCAAGTTTTAGAAACGAAAAAGGCTATTATACATCAAATCAAATTGGTGCAAATATTGAATATCATTTTTCCGGATCATTTTTAGGAGTGAATGTTCTTAGAAGTGAAAAAGGCGGAATGATGGATGTATTTATTGATGATAACTATGTAACAACTATATCTACATGGTGGCCGTTTCAGAAAGAAAGATCATTATATGTCACAAGTGGATTAACCGATCGGGACCATACGGTTAAATTTCAAAATTCCCCAAACAAATCAAGATACAACATAACAGACCAACAACTGATTCAAATTTCGTCGATTATCACTAATTAATACTAATCGTTGGAAAAGCTGGGACATAGGTATTCTAGTACAAGTTAAAGCCAAACAATGAGACGAAAATTTCGTATGATTGTTTGGCTTGTTTATAAGTTTGTAAAAAAGCTGTTTCAGTTGTTAGTACCCGAGCCTAGCCGAGTTAGGCTTAGGTTGCTCCCCGACGCATCGAGTGTTAGTAGCGCAATGAAACGAATGGCTTTCCTCACTTGACAATAATTTAAACCATAAATAACCAAATATGCGAAAGTAGCCGTTATTTAAATAGCTATATTGAAGCTTGTTCGTCTTTAACCATTATATATTTTGTTGTCTCAGACTCTTTCTTTTATTCGAATAATTTCACATACTTTCCGTAACCTTTTTCTTCCAATTCCTCTTTTGGAATAAACTTCATCGCTGCGGAATTCATACAGTAACGTAAACCTGTCGGATGTGGTCCATCATTAAACACATGACCTAAATGAGAATCAGCTTCTTTACTTCTTACTTCTGTACGAATCATCCCATGACTAGTATCCTTTTTTTCCATTAATTCCTCTTCCTCAATAGGCTTTGTAAAACTTGGCCACCCACAGCCAGCATCATATTTATCAGAAGAACTAAACAACGGTTTTCCAGAAATAATGTCTACATATATACCTTCTGAAAATTCATCCCAATATTCATTTCGAAACGGTGGCTCCGTCCCATTATTTTGAGTGACTTCATATTGTATTGGTGATAGCTTTTCTTTTAATTTCTCTTTTTCCATTATTTATCTCTCCAATTCGCTTGAATAAATGCGGCACGTCCTGAACCGATATGATAACGTGTATAATGATCAGAATTCTTTTTGTAATAATCTTGATGATAATCTTCCGCAGGATAAAATTTAGAAGCTGGAAGTATTTTTGTAGCAATCGGCTTATTAAACCTCCCACTCGCTTCCAATTGTTGCTTTGATTTTTCAGCTAATTGCTTTTGTTCCTCATTATGATAGAATATGGCCGTTTGATAGGATTGGCCACGATCATAGAATTGGCCACCAGCATCGGTAGGATCAATTTGTTGCCAATAGACACTAAGTAGTTTTTCATAAGAATACACGCTCGAATCAAATGTAATTTGGACCGCCTCATAATGTCCAGTAGTCTCTGAACAAACTTCCTTATAAGTAGGGTTCTCTTTATGCCCACCTGTATATCCAGAAACAACCTTTATTATGCCAGGTTCTTGGTCAAATGGCTTTACCATGCACCAAAAACAGCCCCCTGCAAATGTTGCTAATTCTGTATTCTTTTCCACTTAAACAGCCCCTTTAAAAAACGTTCTCCTCTTTATTTTCCCATAACTCATTGTTTTCACACTACTAGCTTAATATTTAATGTGGAAATAAGCAAAAATAAAGATTCCAATTGGAATCTTTATCCTTTGCTTAAAATTAATCGAAGGGAACAATCAAAACTAATTATGCGATGTAAAATCATTTTGTTCTGTATTGTTTCGTCATACTCTTCCATTTCTTCTTTTCATCAGCCTGTGCTTTTTTATCTTGCCGTCTTTCTAGAAAAGCTAATTCCCTTAACAATTTTTTATAACTGAGAAGTCTTTCTTCCTCTATATCCCCATTTTCAATCGCATATTTTACAGCACAGCCAATCTCTTTTTCATGTTGACAATCCCTAAATTTACATCTTGCTGCAAGCTCTTCTATTTCTGAAAAGCTGTTAGAAATACCTGCTTCACTATTCCATAATTGAAGCTCCCTCATCCCAGGTGTATCAATTAAAATCGCATTATTAGGCAATAATACCATTTCCCGATTTGTTGTAGTATGCCTTCCTTTTGCATCTGAATCTCTAATTTCTTGCACTTCTTGTTTTTCGTATCCACAAAGATAATTCGTTAAAGTTGACTTCCCAACCCCAGATGAACCTAATAAGGCGACTGTCTTTCCAGGGATAAGATATGTTTTCAATTCATCTAAACCGCTATTGTTTATGACACTTATTGTAATGACTGGTATCCCATAAGCGATTGATTCTACAAGCATTAGTTTTTCGTTTAAGTCAACTGCCAAATCTGCCTTCGTTAAAACAATTACAGGACTTGCCCCGCTTTCCCATGTTAAAGTTAAATACCTCTCTAATCTTCTTATATTTAAATCTTCATTAAGCGAATTGACTAAAAAGATCGTATCTACATTTGCTGCCACTATTTGTTCTTCCGTATTACTGCCAGCTACTTTTCTAGAAAATTTACTTTTTCGTGGCAAGATATTTGTAATCGTCCCTTTTCCTTCTTTTACTCTCGGAGAAACAATGACCCAATCTCCTACAGCAGGATATTCCTCTCTAGATTGTGCATCATAAGCTAATTTTCCAGAAACTTCACATAATAACTCTCCAGAAACCGTCCACACACGGTACATTCTTTTATGTTCTAAAGAAATTCTACCAATTATTTGATTTGCCTTTCCTACCTTTTCAAATGCCTCTTTCACTTTATCGTTATAACCGATTTGAGTTAATTCCACTTATAGACCTCCAAATGTTTGCATAATAAAAACCATGGTGCATACAGCCCATGGTTTTCTTACAAACACTAAAAAAATCTACATCGAATAGCGTATCATCCATATAAAAAAATAGATGAATCAAATTACGTACTATCGTTGCAACCGTTTGGGCTGTATGCTAGATAAAATACTTGCGTTTAAAAATGTATTTTTGCTCATAATACATCAGCCCCTCTCATTTAATATCTTTATTATATAAATTTTCTAACAAATTGTAAAGTCCATTTTCTCCTTTTTCATTAGGCACTTCCCCTAATCTTTGGCATATTCTATTTTCAAGAAGGCTTTTTTCGTAAAATGTTGCTCATAAATGACAATATTCATTAGAAAACAGCTAAAAAATTTGCAATTGGAGTGAGTTTCATGCCACAGGATCATCATCACTCGATACAAGAAGCCGGTATGTATAATGTATTAAGTGATTATTATAAATATACGAATCCCGAACTACATGTTTATTATTATCATAAGCATCTTCAAAGCTTGAAACATGTTTTTAGCGATGATAGGCAATCTGCTGTAATCCCTGATATCCAACGACAAAAAGAGTATGGAAAAATAAGAATATTGCATGCTGCCATTAACACAGCAACTGTCGATATCTTCATTAACAGTATGCGTATGTTTAAAGAAGTATCATATAAAACAATGAGTAATGAATTAACATTACCAGCTGGAACATATCAAATAGACATTTATGAAACAGGAAAAATGATTGATTCGTTATGCAGTCAGAAAATACATGTAGAAAGCAATGTTTACCATACATTTGCATTTAGTGGAATGGAAAATAGGCTAAAAGTGCAGTCTTTTCCCGAATATCCAGTAGTACCACCCCATGAAACAAAATTGCGATTTGTTCAGCTTGCAGACAACTTACCAACAATCGATGTTGCTGTTCAAAAAGGAGATGTGGTTTTTCCATCCAT
Source organism: Niallia sp. (assembly GCF_031978665.1). NCBI lineage: Bacteria > Bacillati > Bacillota > Bacilli > Caryophanales > Bacillaceae > Niallia > Niallia sp. The sequence goes on from NZ_DALZDK010000039.1 coordinate 16,082, forward strand.
CAACTATAATGTAGCTACTTCGTATTTAGGTTTGTACCCAATGTCTGTCTATTTAGAAGCAAGAATTTCTGAAACGAAGAAAGTAATCCAAGCATTTCCTCCCCTGCGATTAGAAGCTGATAAAACATATACTGCCTTTATTGTAAAAGCTGCCGAAGACGAAAATTGTGAATTGTTACTTTTTTCCTGTTAACAACAAAAAGGCTATTTCCTAATCTCATACAAATCATTTTGTATTTACATGAGAACTAAGGGAAATAGCCTTTTACTTTTTATTATTCTGTTGGTAGCAATAAGTTAAATTGAATAATATTTTGTTCTAAATCAAAAGTTTTCATTTTTACTAACATTCCATTTTTCAAGTTCATCTCCGTTAAATGAACGTATATTTCTTCATCATTTGGCTGAATATCAACCCAATCTGGGAAATTATATTGATTTGCAATAAAATTCATAATATAAGATACTGGCAATGGAAGCTGACCAATACTAATTTCTTTTTGTTTCAATAATAAATCACCATTTTCCAATGCTACCGGTTCGAATGTTAATTTCATTTGAATATCTGTATTAAAAATTGGCAATGTTCCATATAACTCAACTTGATCTGCAATATTAATTTCATAATGAATCGGACCATTAAGCCCTTCTTTTTCTAAATAGTGATTAATTAACTTTGTTAAATCCTCACGATTTGTCGTAACAGCAAATGGGACTTCTTCACCCTGTTGCTTTTTAATGATTGTCGATTTCTCGACTGGTTGAAATATCATAATAGTCAAAATAATAATACTTAGTACAAGTACACCTATTAATGATAAAAATGCTACTTTCCACTTGTTCTTAAACAACCTTTTCTCCTCAATTCTCTGTTTGCAAATTCTCAAGAATATCTGCTAATGGTGCTGTTAACATCTTGTTGTAAATTGCCTCTGCAATAAGCTGATATCCCTGGTCATTAGGATGAAAATAATCTTCATACAATAATTCCGATGTCGGATTTTCAAAAATATTTTCGATGGGAACAAAATAAGTATGATCAAATCCTGCTAATACTTTTTCACTCGTACTATTCCAGTCTGCAACAATTTGATTCATTTCTTTAATGTCAGAAAACATTTTAATAAAAGGATTGTAAACTCCTACCAATATGATAACAGCATTAGGATTGTTTTCTCGTATAATAGACATTACATCGGTTAGATTTTTTTCATATTCATCTAATGGATCAATAAAGGAATCAACTTGCAAATTAGTGAAATTATTTCTTACCACCTTCATAATGTCATTTCCACCAATGGTAATAATAACCCCATCTGCTTTTTTTATAGATTCACTAACTTCCTCTGTTTTAATTCTTTTTAATAACTGATCTGACCTGTTGCCTCTTACTCCATAATTAATAAAATCTGCTTTATTCACTCCTTTGGTTGTTTCAAGCAAATCTTGCAGATACGGAACATACCCTCCTTTTCCAGTGCTGTCACCAACACCTTGTGTAAGGGAATCTCCAACAGAAACGATCGACAATTCCTGTGGTAAAAAACTTACTGGAATATCTTTTTTTTCGGTTACAATGACATCTTTTTCTTTATTATAGAGCGTCTGATTAGAGCAGGAAACAAGCATTAAAAGAGAAAATAATAAAACAAGAAAGGTAAATGGTTTTTTCATCATTTCACCTACCTTCATTTTTTATAGTATAGCATATTGGTGAACTTTCGAAATTATTTAATACATTTATTTTTTTACCAATAGTCTCCCTATATGCATTTTATTCACTACAAAAAAAAGTGAAACTCTCCTCCAATTTATATTGCACTTTTCTTCTGGATTTCTCACTATTCTTTTATCGGATGCTCCTTTTTAGCTTACAAGGCTTCATTCTTATGCGAAAGCGGGATATAAATTTTAAATAATGTTCCTCTTCCCTTTTCACTTTGGACTTCAATTCGCCCTCGCATCTGCTCGACCATTTGATAACAGACCATTAATCCCATTCCAGTACCTTTTTCTTTCAAGGAGTAAAATGCGGTACCTAACCGATTTACCTCTTCTTCTGTCATCCCAATACCAGTATCTTCGATTTCAAAAACACCGTATTCGATACTTGGATATAGGTTAATGGTTACCGTACCACCATTTTTCATCGCTTCAATTGCATTTTTTAAAATATTGATTAATACTTGCTTCAATTCATTATTATTGGCTTCTATGTATACTTGTTGAATATTCTTCTTAAAGTGGATTCCTTTGCCCATCATCGCATATGAATGCATTAAATCAATGACTTTATTCGCTAAATCTGCACCATCAATCGTTTGTGATTGTTCCACATCTGGCTTCGCAAGCGATAAATAATCATTAATAATCGTTTCTGCCCGATTCATTTCTTCAATCATTAACTTTATATAGGTTCTTTCTTCGTCACTCATATGTTCTTTCGCATAAAATATTTGCAAAAAGCCTTTAACAACCGTCATTGGATTTCTAATTTCATGGGCAACAGATGCCGCTAGCTGACCTACTGCATTCATTTTCTCTGCTTTCTGCAGTTCTCGATTCATTTTCATAAATTCTACGATATTATCCATTTGTGTAAGTGCTTCTTCTATCGTAGTTAATTGAAAATCCTTCGATATCGTACCAAGTTCTTTCGCTGTATTTGTTAACCGATAAAAAAGAGAGGAAAGATTATCAACAACTTCGTTAAAGTTTTTCATTAATCCCTGTAATTCTTCGTTATCATTCACTTCCATCTTAACATCAAAATTCCCGACGCTTAACTCATTTAAACCTACCATCATTTGATTAATAGGACGAAGGACTTTATTTAACCAATTTCTTATAAAAAGAAAGATCAATATATAGCTTAGAAGAATAAACAATACTGTTTGAATGGCTAAGTTTTTAAAAAAAAGGAAGGGATCACTGATTTTCATATCCATACCAATAATTCCGAGAAATTGCCCGTTCTCATCATTAATAGGGGTAAAGGAACTGAGATAATACTCTTCCTCCTGTTTGTATATGCTACTATGCTGCATTTCATGCAATGTAAGTGCTTTATTGTAAATTGGCATAATCTGATCTGCTAATGTATCAACATAATTAATTTCCTTTTTTTGCTTCTGTGGAGAAATAACTGCTATAGGAGATTGCTCACCATCTTCTCCTAGCATTGATATATATAATATTTCCTGCATTTCTGAAATATTGTTGTTAAAATCCTCTGCATATATAACATTATGTAAAAGTTGTTCAGAAGAAACATTCTTCCATTCTCTCATTTGAAAAGAAACTCTGTCACTTAATAAAGCTAAGATTTCTTCTCCTTCTTTTTCAAAATGTATTTTCAAATCTTTATAATGCTGATAATAAATAAATGTAATAAAAAGTATTAAAAGGAAAAAGGTCAGAAAAAAAGATATTACTTGGTTTTTATTCACAAATGGAATATTGAATAATTTTTTTATCATACTGGCCACCTATTTCATTTATTCCTTAGTCTGTAACAGCTTAAATTATTGCTACATTCTATTGTGTTCTTCATGACTTCACACTAACAATTAAATTCATTCAATTAGTTATAAGCGTTCGTAAATATAATTATTATGTTGATTCGACATATTCACTTAAATTCCCTTTAAATACACCATTTTTTTTAATGAATTGACCATTTTTTATTATTCCTCATTTAATTTAAACAAAATTACCTTTAATGACACTGCTCGTGTGACTAATGTCTTCATGTAAGTGCATCCTTTTTACCCCAAACGAAACCCCCCCTCTTTATAAGATGGGGGGGGTAAATGATATGAGTTTTAAAATTCTTTTTAATGGAAAAATAAAATCTTCCCAAGAAATTAGCAATCTATTCAACGTAATAGCTGAATCCAATTGCTCCTTGGCCAGTATGTGTGGAAATAACAGGCGTAGTATAGTCAATATCTACTTTATTGAACCCTGTTGCCTTTTCAATTGCTTCTTTTAATTTAAAGGCAACATCAAGACTGCCAGCATGTGTTATACCAACACTTTTAATTTTTTTGCCGATACTGTCTTCTACAAAAGCATTAACTAAAAACTTTACTGCTTGTGAACGACTTCTTACTTTTGCTTTTGGTGTATATACACCATCTTCAAGGGTCGCTATTGGTTTAATATTTAATAAAGAGCCAAGAAATGCTTTCCCTTTCCCAATTCTTCCACCCTTCATTAAATTTTCCAATGTATCCACAACAACGTAGAGTTTCGTATGTTTTTTTACATGATTTAATCTTTGCAATATTTCCGCTATATTATGTCCTGCTCGCACCATTTCCGCAGCTTCCAATACTTGAAAAGATAAACCCTTCGATATAAATTCGGAGTCTACTACAAAGACCCTTGCTTTTGTTAATTGGCTAGCACTTTTAGCTGATTCTACCGTACCACTCATGCCGCCTGTCATATGAATAGAGATAACATCATATCCTTCATCAGCTAACTCATCATATTTTTCAACGAAAGTCCCAACAGAAGGCTGAGAGGTTTTAGGCAACTCTTCTGATTCCAGCATTTTATCGATAAATTCAGCAGGTGTAATATCCACTCTATCCAAATATGATTTATGATTTATATATATAGATAATGGTATTACTTCAATTTCAAAATTATCTAATATTTCCTGTGAGAGATCGACGGTTGAATCTGTTACAATTTTGATTTTTTTCATTTCACACTTCCCTATTTGACATTCATTTTTCATTAAAGCGCTTTCTTAATTATATATCTATTTTTAGATTATTCCTATGCTCTTCTATATTATTTTTTGAGCATATATTATCAACTATACCACAAAATATGCTTTTCGTAACCTGTGATTTCTATCACATTATCATTCAGACACTACAAAAAAAGCCTTACATGTATTCTATCTTGAACATGCAAGGCGATAATCGATTACTTTATATGCTATACGAGCAAATGGAATAAATTAGAATCTCTATTGACTTCAGTATATGGAAAACCTTTTTTATCCATCCGTTCAATTAATCCTTTATAATCATCCCTATTTTTCAGCTCTAACCCGACTAATGCTGGACCATTTTCTTTATTATTCTTTTTAGCATATTCAAAACGTACAATATCATCATCAGGACCTAACACATCATCTAAAAATTCTCTTAATGCCCCTGCTCTTTGAGGAAAATTGACGATGAAGTGATATAACAATCCTTCATATAGTAACGAACGCTCTTTAATATCCTGCATTCGGTCAATATCGTTGTTTCCACCACTTATAACGACAACTAGGTTTTTCCCTTTTATCTTTTCCTTATATAAATCCAGCGCTGCAACAGGTAGAGCTCCGGCAGGTTCTGCAACAATAGCATGCTCATTATATAAAGATAGAATTGATGTACAAACTTTTCCTTCAGGTACTAAAACAATATCATCAACATAATCTCTACAGATTTCAAAATTCTTTTGTCCAACACTTTTGACTGCTGCACCATCAACAAATTTATCAATCTTATTTAATGTTACTACCTTATTTCTAATTAATGCTTCCTTCATAGAAGGCGCACCAGCTGGCTCCACACCAATCATTTTAGTAGATGGAGAAACGCTTTTCATGTATGTACTTAATCCTGCCATTAAACCGCCGCCACCAATGCTTGCAAAAACATAATCAATTGGAACATCAATATCATTCATCATTTCAATAGCCATTGTTCCTTGGCCAGCAATGACATTTTCATCATTGAATGGATGAATAAATGCTCTTTCTTCTGCTTCAGCACAAGCAACTGCTTCTACATAGGAATCATCAAATGTATCACCAGTTAAAATAATCTCCACCTTATCTTTCCCAAACATTTTAACCTGTGTTACCTTTTGTTTTGGAGTTGTCGCTGGCATAAAAATCTTTCCATGAACATTTAGATAACGACATGAGTATGCCACCCCTTGTGCATGGTTACCTGCGCTCGCACAAACTACCCCATTTTTCATTTTTTCTTTTTCTAGCATCTTCATCGAATAAAAGGCTCCTCTTAATTTAAAGGAACGCACATGCTGTAAATCTTCCCTTTTTAAATAAACATTGCAATCATATTTTTCAGATAATCGATAATTTTTTTGTAAGGGAGTATGGGCTACTATGTCTTTAATTCCCTGGTATGCAATAATAATATCCTCCAACTGCACCCATTTTTTCATTACATTTTGTTCCATTTCCACACCCTCATTTCTAACCATTTTAATTCGTACATTATACCATGAATTTTTAGCTTTCTCCTAACAAAATTTTAAATTTTCTTTTTTTTTAAACATTTTGATTGCGTAAAATTTTTTCCAGTAGAATCATCTCTGTATTAGTTTGTTTTTATTGTAGGAATACATTACAATGAAGAATAAGGAGTGACTATATTCATGAATTTTTCGATAAAAGATTTCTCGATAAAAGAAGAGATTGCAAACAGTATTACTCACGGCATTGGATTTCTATTAAGTATTCCAGCATTGGTTATGCTAATATTAAATGCTGCTGAAACTGCTAATCCATGGAGAATTGTAAGTTTTTCCATTTTCGGTGCAACAATGATTATCCTCTATTTATGCTCCACCTTATTGCATAGTATTACCCATGAAAAAATGAAGGATTTTTTCGAGATTTTAGATCATTCTTCCATCTATCTTTTAATCGCTGGCACATACACCCCATTTGTTTTAGTTGCCATTCGAGGTGGATTGGGCTGGACGCTTTTTGGAATCGTATGGGGATTAGCAATTACTGGGATTGTCTTTAAATGTTACTATGTTAAAAAGTATATTGTTACCTCAACAATTCTATATGTTATTATGGGCTGGCTAATCGTGATGGCGATTATACCCCTTTATCATGCAATTGGTACAACTGGATTTATGCTTCTTATCGGTGGGGGCCTGCTTTATACTGTCGGTAGTATATTTTATGTCATGCAAAAGATTCCATACTTTCACGCCATTTGGCATATCTTTGTTTTAGCTGGTAGCGCCTTAATGTATTTTTGCGTCTACCTTTATGTGTAATCGATAAAAAGGTTCATCTTATTCATATAAGGGACTGGGATAAAACTAAATAGCCCATCTGTAAAGACGAATAATCTCTAATTTAGATCTTAAATAAAGGTTCTTTTCATACAATGGTTATTTATGTTTTTAAATATAGTCTAAGTGTAAAAACTAATTATTTTTCTAAGAAAATATTAATTAGTAAGAAAAATGGAGCAGCTTGAATACACGTAGACTCCTATGGGATTAGCGAGACAGCTAAAGATCCTGCAGGCCGAAGCGGGCTCAGCGCGAGCCCCATGGAAAGGCTACTAACAACCGAAACAGCTTTTTTATAAGCTAATTAAAAAGCCAAACGATTATACGAAATTTTCGTATAATCGTTTGGCTTTAACTGGGGTTGGAATACTTATGTCCCAGCCTTATATTTACGCTCTTTCATAAACATAAAAAGAATGAGGATAAATGTTTTTCTCGTCAACTATCCCTTCTTGTTCGTCTACTAGCTTCCATTCATCCCAATTTAATTCTGGAAAAAACGTATCTCCTTCAAACTCATGATCAATTCGTGTAATGTATAACCGGTCTGTTTCGCTAAGTGTCGCCACAAAAAGCTCAGCACCACCAATTATAAATATCTCCTCATCATGATGTATATTACTCCATTTATAAAATTCATCGAGTGAATAAAAAAGTGTACAACCTTCACAAATATATTCTGAATTTCTCGTAATAACGACATTTTCACGATTCGGCAAATTTCTTCCGATGGAGTCCCTTGTTTTTCTACCCATTACAATCGGATGTCCAGTCGTGATTTTTTTGAAATACTTTAAGTCCTCTGGTAAATGCCATGGCAATTGATTGTTAATACCAATTACTCCGTTCCTATCCATTGCAACAATCAATGAAATCATACACTTACCACTCCTTTAATATGAGGATATGCTTCATAATTAACGATTTCAAAATCCTCAAATTGGAAGGAGAAAATATCTTTCACTTCTTTATTGATCTTCAACTGTGGTAAGGGCTTAGGCTCTCTTGTAAGCTGAAGCTTTACCTGATCGATATGGTTCGTGTATATATGAACATCTCCAAAGGAATGAACAAAATCTCCTACCTCTAAATCGCAAACTTGAGCAATCATATGTGTTAGTAACGCATATGAAGCAATATTAAAAGGCACTCCAAGAAATACATCTGCCGAACGTTGATACAGCTGACAAGATAATTTACCATCTGCAACATAAAATTGAAAAAGACAATGACATGGCGGCAAGGCCATTTTCTCAATATCGCCAACATTCCATGCACTCACAATCAATCTTCTTGAATCTGGATTCGTCTTGATGGAATGTATTAATTCAGATATTTGGTCAATCGTATTGCCTTCTCTCGTCGTCCAAGAGCGCCATTGATGTCCATAAACTGGACCTAAATTACCTTGCTCGTCTGCCCACTCATTCCAAATTCGAACATTATGATCTTGTAAGTATTTCACATTCGTGTCTCCATTTAAAAACCAAAGCAACTCATAAATAATGGAGCGCAAATGCAATTTTTTTGTAGTAATTAAAGGAAAACCTTCTGAAAGATCAAATCTCATTTGATATCCAAATGTACTAATCGTTCCAGTTCCTGTTCGATCTTCTTTAGTTACACCACTTGTTAAAATATGCTCACAAAGCTCTAAATATTGTCTCATTTTTATAAACACCCTTTTTATTTTATTGCGATTCAGATATATAGCTATTTAATAGAAGCTATATAACGATAGGTTTTTGGCGCTAATTGTAATAGTTTTTCCTTTTCCTTTCCTCCAATATAGAACATTGCAAATGTTTCTGCAAAATATTCTTCTGCATATTGAAGAAAGTATTGTCTATTAGGAAATAACTTCCCTTTTTCCTCATTCCATACTAATCTATATGCTTCTGTTTTACTCGCATTGTTTAATACTTTATAGTCAATGGAATGAGCTAATTCGTGATATTCTAAATTAACAGAGCTATGCCCTTGTCCCTTTTGGCTGGCTCCTATTTTTACTAGAACCACTTTTCCACCGCCTATTCCAGGTACATCATCCCATGTCTTTTGAGAAGTATACCCTCTGGGAATAATTCCTGCAAATTTTTGTGCGGTTTTATTATCTGTTAATTTATCAGTAAATAATTTTACTTTTATTCCACTTGATTGTATCTTTTTTAATAGAGATGAAGGCAAATGATTTAATCTTTCAATCATAGCGGCTGCTTCTATTTGATCATAAGATTCTTCTGGCAATATCATAATATTACCTAAGTTTTCTTTTGCATCATCGGATAAATGTGCTTTAATAATTGTTAATTCGGATAAGCTTTTTAAGTATATTTCATTATTTGGAAGCTGTGAGTTTCCCATCAGAATACTTGTTGCAGCTATCATACATACTGGTGCTAATCGTTTGAGCCACCTCATCCTTCTTCCTCCCCAACAAACCTCTTGCGTTAAATATTCTATTATTCTATAAGTTCGTCGAAACAATACTAGGCTATTAAAAATTATAGCATAGAAATGTATACGCAAAAAACAAGATAATATTGGGTTAAAACTCCACAAAAAAATCCAAAAGAAGGAGTACATAGTAAGAAATTCTTCTATTCTTCTATGGTCATTCTTATTGGATAGTATTTATTAATGAGAAAAACATGGAAGTAATAGCTTTCAATTTTTCAACTATGTCAACTTAATTAAACATCCAACCCATAATTACGGCAGAGAGCAGAAAGGCCACCAGAAAAACCACTTCCAACCGCATTAAATTTCCACTCGCCATTATGTTTATAAAGCTCACAAACGATAACAGCTGTTTCAACAGAAAAATCTTCACCTAAGTCAAATCGAAGTATCTCTATATTATTCTCTTCATTTACAACACGGACAAATGCATTAGAAACTTGTCCAAAATTTTGTCTTCTTGTTTCTGCATCATGAATAGTAACAGCAATGCCAATTTTATTTACGTGAAGAGGAATTTTGGTAAAATCAATAATGATTTGTTCATCATCACCAGCACCCTCACCTGTGCGATTGTCACCAGTATGCTCCACTCCTCCACTTGGATGGACTAGGTTATTATAGAAAATAAAATCCTCATCGTTTATTACCTTGCCGTTTTCATTTGCCATAAAAGCTGATGCATCTAAATCAAAACCAGTACCGCCATCGTATTGGTTAATATCCCAGCCTAACCCAATAATAGCTCTTGTTAAACCAGGATTTGTTTTGGTTAAATCAATTCGTTGTCCTTTAGAAAGATTAATACTCAATTTCTATTCCTCCTTATTTGAATAATAGATTGATTGTAACCCAGCTTACCTTAATTAAGAAAACGATTTAACTAACTCTCCTAGGGTTCCTGCATTCGTGCCTGTGCCAATAGCAGCAAATTTCCAATCTTGTCCGTGTCTGTATAATTCACCAACTATTAAGCTAGTTTTCCCTGCGTAATCATCTGTCAAATTGTAGTGAATAAGTGATTGATTCGTTAGTGGATTTACAATTCGAATGAAAGCATTCTGTATCATACCAAAATGTTGCTTTCTTTTCACTGCGTCATATATATTTACAACAAAAATTAACTTATGAATATGCGTAGGTACTTTATTTAATTCAACATGAACTTGTTCATCATCCCCATCGCCATCACCAGTTAGGTTATCACCTGAATGCTTAACACTACCATCACGGCTTTGTAAATTCCCAAAATAGATAACGTCACTATTTGCTTGAACTTTGCCTTGTTCATTTACCATAATGACCGAAGCATCACAATCAACACTTGCTCCCTGGCCGCCACCAAAAAGGGAACCTAATAAGCCGCCGCCTTTGCTTTGCTGAACTGGATCCCAGCCAAGACCTATCAAAATTTTACTTAATCCTGGATTTCCCTTAGTTAAATCAACTCTTTGTCCTTTTTGTAAATTAATCGCCATTATTCTTCACTCCTATGTATGTTAGTCTGACTCTTGACTCTTTCTCAAAGTCTTTTGTTCTCTTCACTGAAATAGCTGAAATACTTCTATACTCTCTTCTTTTCTCCAAATGAATTTGCCAGTTGATTGCATCATCCGACCCCACAAGATTCCGTAGGAAAAATGGAATCTCTGTAGAGTCTCTAGTCAATTAAACAATGCTACAATCAAATTAGTTTGTTAAAAAATCTGTTAAAAAAGAAACAAGCTTTACAAGATAATTGGTAAATAAGGCTAAATTACCCTTGCAGCTTCATTTGTTTGAAATTATTTTGCAATTCTTCCAGTTTCTTTGTACCTTCTTCTCTTAAACGTTTATTTTCTTCTTCGATTGTTTTTGTTTCCTGCATTCCTTTTAAGATAATATTCCAGGATTCTTCAATTGTTTCAATTTTAATACTAGGACTGCCTGCAAGTCTTGCAATATCTACACTTTGTTGGGAGATATTTTGTGCGTTTTTAACGAGCATTTCATTCGTTCTTCTATCCAATTCGCTCATGCTATCTGCAACTAATTTTTGTCGCTTTGCTGCTACAGCCTGAATGAGGCCATTTTTAAAAATCGGAATTGTTGTTACAAATGCTGAATTAATCTTTCCAATTAATTTTGTATTTCCTCTTTGCAATAAACGAATTTGCGGTGCTGTTTGCAGCGCAACCATTTTTGCCATTTCCAAATCGTAAACACGCTGATCTAGCAGCTCTACTGCATTTCTAAGTGAATCAAGCTGCATTCCAGCTAATTGATCTCCAGCAATTGCTTTAGCCTCAATTTGAGGAAGTACTTGCGTTTTCAGTTCTTCTGACTTCATATTACCTGCAACAGCGTATTTTTCTAATGTTAAATAATATTGATAATTTTGTTCATACATTTCATCTAGCATGGTTGTGGAATCGACCATTTCATTTTGATATTTCGAAATTTCCACATAGACTTTATCAATCTCTTGACCCATAGACTGATATTTTCCAAAAAGCTTTTCCATAATCTTTTCACTTTTTTTAAACAACTTTCCAAAAAATCCCTTTGATGTATCCTCAAAATCCTTCTTATCGAATTTATCCATAATTCTGCCAAGCTGTTTTAATAATTCTCCAGAATCTTCAACTTTTGTTGTTTTCATATTATTAAGGATTTTATCGGAGAATTTAGAAATTTGAGTTGCTGGTTCTTTCCCGAATTCAAGTATTTGGATTTGATCCTTTTCGTCGATTGACTGTGCTAATTTCTGTACTTCAGGCTCATTTCTAAGTGCTAATTTGATTTCAGATACTTTTTCTTCTGTTAATAATTCTGCAACTTGATTATTTGCATTATTTATATTTGATGATTGCATATTCATCTTTTATTCTCCTTTTCTATTCTTTAAAAACCCGCCAAATATTCCCCTTTTTAGTATCGATGGCTCCTTATATTCCATATCAAAAACAACATCCTCTAGCCAATGAACATCAAATAACGTATTTTTTGTAAAGGTCTCCATGTCTACATGACCAGCAGGATTATAGATAATAATATCAACCCCGAGTGCGTTCATTAATAGTAGCATGGCTGCATCTTCTCTAGTGAAAACCCCATTTTGCTCTGTTTTAAATAGTACGATACTTGGAACCTCTTGAGAGTAATCGAATTTTTGAAGCATTTTCAAGAAATCATCTGGTATTAGCAAGCATTGTGAAAATAGAAAAATTGCAACATCTTCATCTGATTCAGTAGAATGCTTCTTAAGGGATGGACTTGCACAAACCCTTGAAATAGCAGCAGCTATTCCTTTTTGTAAGCCTGCTGGTAGCTGCTTATAATTCCAATAATGTGCTACCATCATCTTTTCCGGATCAAGCAAGCCATCTGTTCCAAGTGCACCACGATAATGATATCGATAATCACTAATAATAGCTCTTGTAAATGGAAAGCTTCTAATTAATAAAGTTTCCTCTTTATTAACGACACCGTGTATTCGATCCCAATACTCTTTACGATTCTTACTTACACCAAATATTTTAGCAAAAATAGAAGGGATATGCACTTCTCCGTTTCTAACAGCAAAATTTGGACGAATCATTGCAAGTTCTTTTTCAAGTAGAAAAATTTCATCATACGTCGTTTTTAATGTTATAGAAACCGGAAGATAATCTCTGAATTGCCAAGGCTTATAAAGGTTCGATCCTTCATAGTGAAGAATGCTCTCAATTTCTCTTGACGCCCGGTATGCTATGGTTGCAGTTCTTTTTCGTTCCTCTTTAGGAAAGGTTTCAGGCTCTTTAATTTGTGGATACTGATGCTGAAAAAACAATTCCTTATCCAGCTTTAGCTTTTCCAGAATATCTACCCCTTTTGGATGAACCATAACGATATCACATCCAAAGGTAAGTAGATAATACATAAAATAGGCCTGGCTTTTATTGGCATCTCCATACCAAAGAAACTTAGGCATATTTTCATTTAACTGACTTTCTTCCAGAGCAGGTTGTAAATGGTTGATCGACCATTTTACAATATCAACTACTAATCTTCTTAAATCATTATTTTTCAAGCCGTTATCTTCGATTTCTGCAAAATGCTGGATAACTTTTATGAAGCTTTCTCTTAGTTTTCGATGAATGGCAGGAATGGATGATTTTAGCAAAACATTCTCTCCATCTAGAAAAGCAACAAAACGATTAATGGACAAATTCTGTTCCTGCATTCGATTAAACACTTTTTGAATAGATTGAAAATGCTGATTATCAATCGTTCGATTAAGTGTTTCATCCGTTAGTAAGTGTAAACCAATATTGTCTTTATGTATCCAATTAAATAGCTGATTATAATATTCGTCTTCGTCTAATGATATGCCAAGTAATTTAACTACAGCCTGACCGAATGTAAAATTACGATTATTTGTATCATGCAATGGTCGTTCTTTAATAGGCTTTGATAGGATATCAAACCAATTTTCCGTAGACAAAGGAAGTATTATATTATTGATCGTATAAAAATCTTTATTCATTTTCTCCACTTCCTAATTTTAAACCAATGATAAATATCTATCTTTATCATAGCATAGCTTTACGTTAACACTAAATATTCTACTTATTAATTCTTTACGTAATTTTTATAAAAAAGTTTCATTTTATTAAATGTTTTTTTCCGTAAAGTTTAATTCTATTAAGAAAGGGATGGATAGTATTTCAAGAAGACTTTTACTCCTTTTTCACGAGCTGGTGATTTTAGCACCTAACCATTCACCTGTGCATATAATACAGTACATTAGGCGAGTAGGTGCTAACTATGAGATCATTCTTCCGAAAATACACATATCATGAAATTGAAACAGATTTAAATTATGTGCAAAATGTTCTATCATCCAATATGTATGTCTTTGTTGATTTAATCTTTATTTCTCTTATTATCAGTTTTTTTATGGCTATATTCTTCGATTCGATTTTATTTGGGGTTATTATATTTATTTGTTGTTATTTATTCTTTGTCTCCATCTATTGTTTATTGCTCAAATGGATTAAAGATCCGCCAGATGATTTTTAGAAAACTTTTATACTTCACACGATATTTCTCTCTGAGGTGTACCGTTTCTCCTCATTATTGCGCAGTAAATGCTTTTGAGGCGAACGTTTAACGGTCGCCTCTATGTATATGTCTATTTAAGCAAATTTATAAAAGAAACTGCCTATGAACATTACTTACGATTTCTTCCCCAGCAAATGCTCCTTTTTGAATTGTTAGATTATGTGTTGGATTTTTTATTTCTTCCAAAGTTAGCTCACCATGGCTTGGAATATAAGCAAATTGACATATATTTAGAAACGGGAAATCTAATACTGAATCTCCCGCACCAATCGTTTGCTCTATTCCTTCTCTCTCTTTTATGTATTTAATCGCCTCTCCCTTACAAATAGGTATTGGCATAAAATAGAGTTTTCGTCCTTGCAACGATATATTCCAGCCATTTTCTCTTGCTACCTTTGTTAATTCTTTTTTTACATTTTCGTCTATTTTTGTTTTTAAGACATAATAAAAGAAAAGATTATCAGCAACTTTCAACTCGCCAGGCAGAGCATAATTCTGAAGCTTTTCCAATAAGCCCTCTTTCTCCATACACTCTCTTTTTAATCGGGTCCGAATGATTTCTTTCCAAGCTTTTATAGGCTCTCCTTTATAATGGATATTTGCCCCATTGCTTGTAACACAGTATGTCACCGGCATTTCTTTTTCAAAGATAAAAATCCGTTTATATTGTTCATAGGTTCTTGTCGTAACAGGAATGAATAAATGCTTAGTAGCAATTTCTTTCAATTTATTAAAACTTTCTTTCGTCATAAAGGAAACGTCTTCACCATTTTTCACTTCCACACTAACCATTGATTCATTCCAAGGAGTTTCCATTTCACTTAATGCTCGTTTAGAGTAAATTAACGTTCTATCCAAGTCTGAGGCAAATAGATTCATCGATCTTCCACAACCTTCTTTATCAATCCACAGCATGTATAGCTCATATTGGGATATTCTATTACCTCAACACCTCTTTCTTTTGCAAGCAAAATAATATGTTGGACATATGGACTATCTAGATCTTTCATTAAAATCTTCCAGGGCACTCTTCTTAATAAAACTCTTGTCGTTTCTCCGACTCCAGGTTTTACATAATGCGTGTTATCAATGTTAAATTCTTCCTTTATTGTTAGAACCTCTTTCATCCCTCTAAAATCAACAGTTTGATCAAGTAGATTTACGCTAATATTCTCCTCTATAGACATTGGATTCACTTTTTGAAAAGCCTTTGTAATCTCGTCTATATAGTGGTTCGATACATCAAATGGCTCTAATTCCTGATAAAACTTTGCCCCATGAAAATCATCTTTTTTTATATATTCTTCATTTAAAACAGTGCGGCTTACAAGTCCTGACACCGTTGAATTCAAACAAGCGCTTGGAATTAAAAAATCTTCTCTCGTTCCATAAAGCGTTGTACAGTATCCTGGATCAGCTAGAACTGCTAAAGAATCATCTAACCTTACATGAAATTTTTGATAAAACGCTTCACAGTTTTTCGTTAATTCAAGCGAAATAGCCCCTTTTCCTGTCCACCCGTCAATAAATTGTAGCGCATATCCTTTATGTGTTTGCATCATATAATGAATGGCATTTTCATCGATGCCTCTATCTCTGATGATAGAAATACTATAATGTGGCAAAGAAATATCATATTTCCATTTCAAATAGCGTTTAATCAAGATCCCAATCGGTGTGCCTGCTCGTGCTAAGGAAACCAATACTGTTTGTTTTCCATGTTTTCGATAAATTTGCTCGGCGACAATAGCAGTACAAAGGGCTACTTTGTCTTTATATTCATGAAGTGTCTCCCAAAATAGCTGCAAATAATGTTCGGGCGGATTATATTCGATGGGAAGCGTTTCACTATAATGCTCTCCACCTTGAATCTTTTTTTCTCTCTCTTCCGTTGATCCTTCTAATGAAATTTCACTTAAATCTTTTAATAGAAAAATAACATCTTCTCTATCATAGGAGCCGAACTTTGCTGGTTGATGTACATTTAATGTCATTTTTTACCTCCCGCTACAATATACAATATTTATTTTTTTGGCTTGGACAGCCTTCAACTCAGAAAGCAAGTCTTTTAATTGTTCCATATTTACTTTTCTCTCAAAAAATAGGAAGATATCATCGTATTGTTTAGCCTTAATATTGTATAAATAATTTGCAATATCCAAATCTTCTGGATTAGAAAAACAAAATGCATTTTTTGCCCCATATTCTTCTTCATCATTTGGATAAATCGGACTTCTTGTCGTTGATTGAAAATGTAGGTTTCCACCCATAAAACTTGCTAGCTTCATAGGAATATACATAAATTCCCCTGTGCCAATACATAGAGTAGTACCAACTCGCTTTTTCTCCAGCTCACTTGCAGCTTGCCTGATCCAAGTGTCGGTCACCTCTTCTGTACAGATGCCAAATCTGCCTGTATCTTTTAAATAGCCGTATTCATTTCGGCTGCCTGCTAAACAAGTCGATGTTATCGGAATGACTCGCTCTTTCACATAATTTTCGAGACTTATATACTCCAGTAACGGTTCTTCCGTATTCCTTTCCAAAATCTCTGTTTGTGAAACTAGATTAATCTCCTTACCAACAAGGTCAAAACTTCCTTTTAAGAGAGAGACGACTTGAATTGTTATTTGTAATTCTTGTTCTAGGGATTTCATCTCATGTTGCCATTCTTCTGAACGCCAATCTAGGATCGATACAACTGTATATTTATCTCTTGGATAGTTCCTCTGAATATCTCGAATAATATTAATGGCCGTTCTACCTGTTGTTAACTCATCGTCGACTAGAATGATTTCTTTATCATTAGCAAGAATGCCTTCCTCTACATAGCAACGATGGGAAGTGGCATGTGAATGCTCTTCTTCAAAAGAGATGATTGGAACTAGCTCATTTGCATTTTCTCTAGTCGTATGAAAAAAAGTAGCATGTTCAAAAGCACGAAAAAAAGAATGCCCTAATGCAGTTGCCGTTTCTGCAAAACCAATAATTATTGGATTTGCCTTTTTACTCGATATAAATGGTTTATCAAAAAAAGGTAGGGAAGAATCACTATAGTTAGCTATCAGCGCTTCTCTTTGTGGTGTAATAATGCCAGTAACAATTTCTTCATATCGTGCTGCTAGCATAAATCCGGTCAATAACCCTTTTTTGGGTTCAATCGGTAAATGCTTCCCTAAAAGTTTACTCACAAATAAAAACGCTCGCTTCTTATTGATTCGTGCAGCCATCTTGAAAAAATCCTCTAGCGGTAGATTAAATGGATTTTCTTCAATGGTAATGTCTATCCGTAAATTATGAATGATTGGTAATGAAATTTTCTTGTTTAAGTAAGTCAATGTATGTAAATCCCTCATGAAACACCCCGTAAACCTTTGATTTTAAAATAATTTTCTGAGCCCAATTCAAATGTGGTTTTATTTCATTCATCTTATTTGAAAAACTACTTTTAACAACGCCAATCTGCCCATTATTACTTTCAATAATATTACAAGCGTCCAAGTATTCCTCATAGGAAACAACATTTAATGCTTGTACTGGCTTTATATGCGTTGGATGGATGATTGTCTTTCCTGTTAAGCCATTTGTAATATCCATCATTACTTCTCTTATTAACCCATCCATATGCTTATCAATTAGCTGTGTTCGCATATTCATACCTGCTTTTCCATAACGCTTACGAAAAGGTGTCTCTCTTAATTGTGGAATAAGAATTCTTTCTTTAGTCGTGAAATATTCCCAAACAGGTCCAGAAACAACATAGGGGCTATCTGCACGTGTAAATACGTTAACAATATCTGATATACAATCTCGGATTATCGCAACATCGTAGACAGTAGTTTCTGCATTTCTACGGATGCCATATAATCCACAAAAATCGGTTGCTCCAATTCGCACATTTAAGACAAGATGTTTATAATCATCTAATACTTTCTTTATGGAGAGGAGTTCCTCCATTCTTGTTTCTTTTTCAATTATTCTTTTTGTTTCTAATATTGGCATCGCATATAAAGAATGTCCTAGAATATTATAATTTTCTAATTCTTTTAGAATAATCTTTCCAACTGCAGCTTCAAATTTTGGGATTACGATACCAGTTAGTAAGTCTTTCTTTTCACCGAGTGAATCCATCAGGTGGAGAAACTGAGGTACCGAGCGAATTCTAATAAAAATCAATGGCAATTCACTTTTACTAAGAACCCCGTCTTGTAATGCTTGATAGATAGATGTTAACTCTTCCACTAATTTTTGTTCTGCTATGTCTACCTCATGATCACCAATTGAATCCTCTAGACAAATTACCATTGATGTTAAAGCAGCATGCTTCTTAGTTAATAAATCTTGAAAAATATTCGGCCTTGTCGCAGGCATATATAAGGTGGAAGCAAGTGCATAGGATAATACTTCCTTCTCCGAAGTACTAAACACCTCTTCTGGTAATTTGAAGAAAAGACGTTTCATTTGTTTTTCATTTAAGTCAGAGAATAATTTCATTTCCTTTGCTCCATTCGATGAGAGTAACAACTATTTAGATAATATTCAGAAAATTTAAAAATAAAAAATTTATATAGTAGAATAATTAAGTCTATCTTACAACAAAACTTTTTTTTTGAAAATAATGACTTTTATAGAAGTTTCCATTATGCCTATGGAAAGCATGCGAAGGTTATCCTGGTCAGGTGTTAGGCTGAGGAGAAGGAACTAAATAACTTCTTATGAAAAAGAGGACATATCTAGCAATGTCTATTAAACCTACTAGAAATATCCTCTAAAAGCATTAAGCTTCGCCCTGCTGTTCTGCTTTCTTTTTATTTCTAAAGTGTACAACAAAGGTTGCGCCAAACGCGATGACTAACAATCCAAAGAAATAAATATGATCAATGTGAATATCAAAAACGCCTAGTAGCATCTTAACAGCGATAATTAAGATTAAGATATAAGCTGTTGCTTCTAGCTCCGGAATTTTATCAATTAACTTAAGGAAAACCCCCGCTACGCCACGCATCATAAGGACACCAAGTATACCACCGATTAATAATACCCATACTTGATTACTTACACCAAATGCCGCTAAAACGCTATCTACAGAAAAGGCAATATCCATTAATTCAACAGAAATTACTGTTCCCCAAAATAGACCAAATGTGCGGATAAGAATCCCATTTTTATTGATTCCTTTATTCTCTTCGTCATGCTCTTCTGTTTCATTTGCTGCTTTTCTTCGATCCATGAAATACTTAATAGCAAGATATGCTAAATATGCTGCTCCCAGTACTTTCACCCATGAGAATTCGATTAAATAAACACCAATACCGATTGCTATAAAGCGGAATATATAAGCACCTAATAACCCATAGAACAATGCTTTTCTTCTTTGCTCTGGCGGTAAATGCTTAACCATTACAGCAAGCACCAAGGCATTATCCGCTGATAACAAGCCTTCTAATATTACTAGTGTTCCAATATAGCCCCAACTTACTGGGTCCGTTAATACTTCTCCCCACATTTCCCAGTCAAAAAACTGGGCATATGTATCAATAATTGTTTCAAATATTCCCATGAAAAAAGTTTCCTCCTAAAATATGCTTAAATAATTAGCCAACTTGCAGGCCAAAATCAGTTGCTAAAGCAGCTAAGCCGCCTTGGTATCCACTGCCAATAGCACTAAATTTCCATTCATTATTATGACGGTATAACTCTCCAACTACTAATGCTGTTTCGATGGAGAAATCCTCTCCTAAATCGTAACGAATTAATTCTTCATTTGTTTCCTCATTTAAAATACGGACATAGGAATTAGAAACTTGCCCAAAGTTTTGATTTCTAGCTTCTCCATCATGAATTGTAATGGTAAAAGCAACACGCTGAATAGTAGCAGGAATTTCTTTTAAGTCCACAATGATTTGTTCATCATCTCCATCGCCTGCTCCTGTACGATTATCTCCTGAATGAACAATTGAACCATTTCCACCTGTTGGATTATTGTAAAATACAAAATCACTATCATTTGGTACTTTTCCATTTTCTCCAAGCAAGAAAGCAGATGTGTCTAAATCAAAATCATTTCCGCCATCATACTTATTAACATCCCAGCCTAAACCGATAATTACTTTTGATAAACCAGGATTTCCCTTTGTTAAATCTACTTTTTGTCCTTTTGATAAACTAATTGCCATATCTTTGCTACCTCCAAATTTTTCAATATAGTTTTTATACGTAATCATATAAGAAAAAGTTTCATCTTCTAAATAAAGTTATTGCACCATATACGCAACCTTATAACACCATTTCTCTTTCGTGAAGAAAGTAATCGCTAGACTTTATTATGCTACTCCTCGCTTTGTCTACAGGTTCAGTTTGTTCTACATAAAAAATGAAATTCCTCTATTTCATGTTAACTCATCCACTTTGGCGGAGTATTTTTGTCCCAATAAATTTCTCCCAGTGTATAATGAGTTTGGAATTGATCATGATACGTATGGTAATGGAAGTTAAAGTAATATCCTTCCTGTGGGGGACGATCCCTTCTTACGTGAAAACGGATAATGTCCTCTTTCTCCCTTGTAATATGGAAAATTCGTTCACTTGTTCCCGAAGCAGGAAACTCGGTCACAGTCAAATAGCTTAATTCCTCTTCTGGGAAAATGCTTGTTACTTCATCAATCGCTTTTTCCATATTTGGGAGAACGACTAAACGAAATTCATCTTCAATAACTGGTTTAATTTTTGATCCGAATTTTAAATAGCTTTGCTCTTCTGCTTCTTTCATCATTTTACTAATAAACGCTTCTCTAGAGAAGAATTCCTCTTTACTATCCGTAAATATAGCTTCTTCTATACTTTCTCTAGCAAAAGGCATTTCTCTTTCATCAAGTGGCTTTTTATCACTATCGCTGTTATTATTTAAAAAAATAGAAGGCGATGGTGAAACAAGACCAAAAGTTAAAATAGAAACAAATACAACCAGGCTTTTACGAATCCAATTAGGCATTTATTACACCTCGCTTTCCGTTCATCCTGATGATATTTAAAATGTAATAATAAAATATTAATAGATTAAGTATATATTATTTCCTATCAAATCTTCTAGTATTATCCTAAAATAGATAGGTTATTTTTTCATTATTCTTTATTTAGCCATATTCCATAATGAAATTTAGCTGTTTTACGTTTTTGCTGTTCAAATTTAAACCGATCAAATCTGCTACTTCTAAAATGATCCTTCAATACGACTCTCTCTTTTGCAACTCGCTTTGCGTGATTGATTATTTCTTCTGTCAATTCTTCATAATGTGCTAGTTTCTTTAATGGATGGATGCCATCGGAAGAGATTTCTTCTTCAAACATCGGATCAAAATAAACACAATCTATACTATTGTCTTCTTTGTGAATGAGCTCATCTAAGGCGTTAATATGCTTCACTGATACTCTACGCATCGCTTCATCTATTGCAGAATTACTTGTCTCCCATTCCTTCAAACCAGTTTTTACCAGAAAAGCAATGACGTTATTTACTTCCAATCCTTCTACGAAGCCTTCGCTTCCTACTGCAAAACTCGCAACGATGCTATCGGAAGCAAGACCCAAAGTACAATCCAAAAAGCTCTTCCCCTTTTTTAAATTGGTTGCTTCAATAAATGGATCATGCTCTTGATTTATGAGCCTTTTTATACGAAAAGCAGCTGAATTTGGGTGAAAAAAGAATGGTTGTCCTGTATTTAGTGGATAAAATTCAAATCGATTTTTCCCTATCATTAGAATATCTGTCTCATAGTGAATTTTTAAATAATCGATGGATACTTTCTCACGTTCTACAAACTTACTGTTAAATTCTTCTGCTATACTTTTTGCGAGAATTTGCATTTCCTTATTTGTTCTACCAGCAGTTGTTACAATCATTTTTTTTCTCCTAATTACAATTTAGAAAAGCATCTTTTTGAGTCTCTGTTCAACAAAAAGGATGCTTCAAGTGAAATCTGTTGAAAGATAATCCGTATTAACTGCCTAAAAAAAGAAGGCTCATGAGAGAAAAGGCAAGCCCTCATTTCCCATGAAACCTCATATTAGCAAAATTGTTCAAATGCGGATACTAAATTCTCCATAATTGCTTCCATAGAATTTCCTTCAATATCGTAACGGTGAATGAAGTGAACAACTTTATTGTCTTTAATTAGTGCCATAGAAGGAGAAGATGGCTCAATATCACCAAAGTATTCACGCATTTTTGCTGTCGCTTCTTTGTCTTGGCCAGCAAATACTGTTACTAATTGATCTGGTTTTTTTTCAGAAGCTAGCACTGCTTGTGTGGCAGCTGGTCTTGCTAATCCTGCAGCACAGCCACAAACTGAATTAACGACAACCAAGGAAGTACCTTTATTTATTTCGATAAATTGTTCCACTGCTTCTTCCGTAAGTAATTCTTCAAATCCTGCCTGTGTTAGTTCTGCTCTCATTGGCTTTACCACTTGTTTCATGTATTCATCATATGCCATTGACATAATTAACCCCTCCAATTTCCACTTTTTATATTCCATAAATATACATTAGAAATACTCTTCTCGCAATCTTTTAACAAAGAAAACATGTGCTTAACATGCCTATTTTCTTGCTTCAGTCATCTGTTTCCAAACTGATCCTTTCGCTTCTTCCCCTAGTTCAATCCGTTCAATTGCCAATTTTATTTGCAAGCTTACTTCAAATTCCGGATCATTCTCATGTGCTTTCAAAGCTGGAAGTGCTCTTTCATCTCCAACTTCATATAAAAACATGGCGGCTCTCCAACGGACAATCTTACTTTTATCATCTAGTGCCTCCATCATTTCATCCATCGCTTCTGGAAATCCTAAATCGGATAAGCAATCTCCTGCTGTACGTCGCACGGTTACAGTTTTATCCTTTAAAGCTTTATATAATGAAGGGAGAACGGCAGCATCCTCAATCATCCCAAGGTAAACTGTTGCAAGTCTACGAATAGATGGTTTTTCATCATCAAGTGCTTTCGTTAAAACTGGTATGTCGTCCACTGAAGGATCTTCGCTTTGTTCAAGTTTTTGATATCTTACTTTCCAATCAGGATCCTCTAGATCCTCAAGGGTAAGTTTTGTTTTTACTCGTGCAGGCTTTTCATTAGCTTCCGTCTGAGGATTTTTAGCATGCTGAATAATTGCATCGATTCGTTCTTGTGGATATGCTGCAATAAGTTCTTCAATTATAACATTGCCGATTTCCTCAAATTCTCCATATCGCACCCCAAAATCTTTCCATTTCCTTGTCATTACAACATTATCTTCCGGACTACGTACTGCTGATACGGCATGAATAAATAATTCAGGTAAGCCGAATCTTCTTTCTTCATTACCATCCGATAACTTAATTTGCATTGGTATGTTTTTATACATTTGAACTTGAACCTTTATTTCACCATAGTGTTCATTAATTTCTTTTGAATCCTCGGTAGCTTCGTCCTCACCGAAGACATTACGCACTTTTGAAAGCAATTCCTTCCAATCATAGCGAGCATTTCTTTCAACTGCTAAAAAATCAGCAACATGGTAGACACCTTTAACTCCTTCAACGGAAAGGATATTTCGAATTAATTCAGGTGCCCCTGACGAATTATCTACCTTATAATTATTGCTTTTTCCCATTGGCAACTCTTGGTCTAAATTAATTTTCATCGTATTTGGACTTGGTGTTGGTTCAATAGAAATAATTCTCACATTCCATTCCCCCTCTTCTTACAACACTTATATTAGCATGCTTTATTCCTTTCGAAAAATAAACAGCTCTCATCCCTTATCTATTGCATTTGCTTTTGTATGTCGCCAGTCGATTTCTGCTCTAGATAAGATTCCCCAAGTAGAAATGTGAGCCCTACGGAAAACGAGTGTATTCTAAGCTTAGCGTCCAATAGTAATGGTATTCCCAGCACTAACCAAATAAGTAGGTTATTTTTAGTGTATTTCCTTTATTTATTACGACTTATCTGCTATTTCTGACAAGTAGCTCCATCGTTCAATCAGATATTCTAATTTCTCATTTAATTCATCTTGTTCTTTCATTAATTGGGCAGCTTTTTCAAAATCACTGCCAGTCTCGGCTAATTCTGTTTCAATGCTTGCTAGTCTTTCTTCTACATTTTCAATATCCTGGTCGATTGTTGCCCATTCTCTTTGTTCATTGTAACTAAGCTTTACTTTTTTCTCTTTTGACTCTTTCTTCGCAACTGGTGCTTCTGCTTTCACTTTTGTTTGTTGCTCTTCTTTTCTCTCTACCTCTAAGTATTCACTATAATTGCCATAATAAGTGTCTATTACACCATTTCCTTTTAATATCAATAACTGTTCAGCTACTTTGTCGAGAAAATAGCGATCATGAGATACGGTAATAACTACACCATTAAAATCATCTAAATAATCTTCTAGGACCATTAACGTTTGAGTGTCTAAGTCATTGGTTGGCTCATCCAATAAAAGCACGTTTGGTTCTCCCATTAAAATTTTCAATAAATAAAGTCTTCTTCTTTCTCCTCCTGAGAGCTTACCGATAATTGTTCCATGTGTATGCAATGGAAATAAGAATCTTTCAAGCATTTGTGCAGCTGTAATTACTTTTCCATCTGATGCTTCAATTACTTCCGCTGTTTCCTTTAAATATTCAATCATCCTTTTCGAAGTATCCATCCCTTCATTTTCTTGCGTGTAGTACGCTACCTTCACTGTCTGGCCAATAATTCTTTCACCAGCATCAAGGGATAGATTTCCTGCCAATATATTTAGGAACGACGATTTTCCTGTCCCGTTTTTTCCAATTATTCCTATTCTATCTCCAGGTTTCACTAATAAATTAAAGTTATCCAAAATAATTTTATCTTCGAAACGTTTGCTTGCATCAACCAATTCAAAGACTTGTTTTCCTAATCTGCTCCCTTTTAGCGATATATCTAGTTTGTCTTTGCCTTTTACATTCGCTAATTTATCGTCCAAAGCATCAAAGCGTTGAATTCTCGCTTTTTGCTTCGTGGAACGTGCCTTTGCTCCTCTTCTAATCCATTCTAATTCTCGGCGAAATAGATTCTTCTGCTTTTCAATCGTTGCCGCTTCATTTTCTTCCCGAATGGCTTTTGCCTGCAAGAAATCTCCATAGTTTCCCTTATAGCTATAAAGATTTCCTCCATCTAATTCGAACATTCTATTCGTAACACGATCCAAGAAATAGCGATCATGGGTTACTAATAAAAGAGCTCCAGTATATCTACTTAAATAATCCTCCAACCATTTCACTGCCTCAAAATCAAGATGATTTGTCGGTTCATCTAATATAAGCAAATCTGGTTCCTGAATAAGAACTTGTGCCAATGCAACTCGTTTCTTTTGTCCTCCTGACAATTCGCCAATTTTCTTATCAAAATGATCAATCCCTAGCTTCATTAAAACAGTCTTTGCATTCGTATGAACTTCCCAGCCATTTAAAGCATCCATTCTTTTTTGCAAATCAAAAAGCTTTTCATGAAGCTTTTTGTTTTCAGGGTCATTATTGACTTGTATTAATGTTGCCTCATATTCTTTAATTAGCGTTAATACGGGGGCATCGCCTGCATATACTTGATTTAAAACGGTAAGCTCTGGGTTTAATTCAGGACTCTGGGCAGAATAAGCAATCTGATAATCCTTTGGTGCCTTGATTTCGCCTTCATCGGCTATATCTATTCCAGCAACAATTTTTAATAATGAGGATTTTCCTGTGCCATTAATTCCGATTAAACCAACACGTTCTTTCTCACTTATTGCAAAAGATATGTTTTCAAATAATTTTTTCTCTCCATATGTTTTGGTGATATTTTCAATTAAAATACTTTTCATTTTGTACATTCCATTCTTTATAAAATTCTTGTAGAAATTCTTCCATAAACAGATGTCTTTCTTCTGCAATTTTTCTAGCACTATCTGTATGTAATAGATCTTTTATTTTTAATAATTTTTCATAGAAATGATGAATAGTGGAAGAGTTGTTTTTTCGATATTCTTCTTCCGTCATCTTATCTCTAATCGGCAACGAAGGATCATAAATAGGACTACCGGCATGTCCCCCATATGCAAATGTTCGAGCAATGCCTAGTGCGCCAATTGCATCTAATCGATCTGCATCTTGGATTATTTTTGCTTCCATGCTTTTAGGAGAATCGCTATTTCCACCTTTATAGCCAACTGTAGCAATAATTGCTACAATATGATCCTTTTCCTTTCTATCAATTGAAAGACAATCGAGAATATGTGCTAACTTCTCATGCCCCTCTTCTTTGGATTTATTTAATTTGCTATCAGAAATGTCATGCAATAATGCTGCAAGCTCTATAGTTCTGGAATAGCCCATCCCCTCTTTTTCTGAAAGAATTAATGCCATTTTCCTAACTCTATCCACATGATACCAATCATGGCCACTTGCATCTTTTTCCATTTCTATTTTCACCAAATTTTCCACTCGGGTAATCATATTCATATATTTTCACATCCAGCTAATCCTTTTTATGAACATATTGTATCATGAAAACTAGTCATTCGAATAAGAAAGAATATCGCTTTATAAAGACAAAAGCCAGAGAAGAACGGTTTTACCCATTCTTCTCTGGCTTCATTTCCTCTATCAATCTCTTATTTTTCGATTAAAAACTGCTTAATTTTCGGAAAAACTTTCAGTGCAGTCCGATAAAAAACATCTTCATGATAGCTTTCTGGAATAAGGTTCTTAACAAACTCTATATAGGGACCAAATGGTGCCAACGGCCAATCTGTACCGAATAGTAGCTTATCATAGGAATGGGAAAAAACTAGTGCATGGCGTAAATGGTCAAGAAAAATCCCTTCCTGTGCCTCTTCTAGCTCTTTTTTTGCTCCAACGATTAGACCAGATAAATCGGCATATACATTCGAATTTTTGTAAATAATTTCAGCGCCAGTCAGCGTCCACGGATCCCCAAAATGCGCCATCATAAAATTAACCTTACGATGTTTTACCGCCACTTCATCAATTGCTAGTGGATGACTGTATTTTAAGAGCCCTCTTTCAGAATACGTATCTCCAGTGTGAAAAACGACGGGCAAATGATACTTTTCTGCAAGCTGATAAACGGCTTCATACACGTCATCATAGGCATAAAAGGGATAATAGCCTAAATAGATTTTCATTCCAACAACATTTGGCTTTTGTATCTCCTTTTCAAGTCGATCTTTTGCTGCATCATCCATATTATATGGATTAATACCCGCACAATATACAATACTTTCAGGTAGTGCCGAATCCAAATCAAGCCCCATTGGTGTTTGGGCATGATAATCAGGAAATCCCATCTCCGGCGTTTCTGTAACACCCATTCCAATTGCAAGGACAATATTTGCTTCATTCATTTCCTTTTGAATTCCTTCAAAGCTATAATCAACAAAGGAAATTTTTTTGGCTGTATCTTTAAATGTGTCTATATTCGAATAATGAATATGTGCATCAATTATTTTCATCAAAAATATTCCCTTTCTTAAAATACAATTCTTCTTACTTGTTTTAATAAAGCTGGGGAGATTTCCTCCTTAGCAAACAATAAATAGTTTGGTTCTGTGTGTAATCGGTTCTCTATTCGCTTTGCTTTATCAAAGGAAACTAGCTGTATTGCTTCTTTATTGCTGTAAAACTCTGTATCCATTGCAGATTCACTTGTGATGTAATAAAGCTTTTCTTCCCCTAAAGATAAATAGAAGTTGTCTTTTACATTGACTTCTTGCTCTTCTTCAGCAACGAAAAATTGTTTATTTTTCACCTTATCACCCTGAATATGGAGGACGCATGTATCCTTGTCATTGCAAGTCATAAATAAATTTGTATGCCACTTTTCCTCTTTCATCCGATAACCTGCATGATCGATAATTTCTACAAACGTAATTAAAAGTGGTAACCCAGGCATTGTTACAAAATATTGTACATATTTTAAACCCTTCCACTTTTGATGATGGCTGATATTGGTTTCAAGCTTTAAGCCAGCCCATTCATTGTTATATTTATCTTTTACTGTCGTAAAGACACAGACTGTTTGCTCTTTTAACAAAGAAAACATATTTAAATCTGGAGGTCCATTTTTTATTCCTCCACACCATGGATTCCACCAGCTTTTTGCAATTGGCTTTGGAAATGAATGCTCGAGCCATTGTTTGTCATTTGCTTCAATTGAATAAATTCCTGGATAATAAACTGGAGAAGCTTTAAAGGTTACTATTCCGTTGGAAACACGATAAACAGTTAATCCTTCTTCTTCGATAATATCTGTTTTGATATTATCGGCACTAGGTACAAAAAACAACTCATCTATTTCCATCTTCTTTGAAGGAAGAGTAGTAGAAGTATTTATTTTATTTAATCCAAAATGAAGAGTATTTGGATTATTTACTTGATAAACCTCTGTTTCATTTGTATTAATCGCCACAGTCTGAATGTCTTTTTCATTAATGGTAAAAGTAGTTTCACCAATTAGAGGCTGATTCCTAAAGGTTCTTATCCGCACAGTCGATGGGCTTGCATTCTCTTTAATCGGATTACCCTCATTAAATTCGAACATTATTTCCTTGACAACGGTTCTTTTTCCTTCTTCTACTATACCTTCTACTGCCACCTCCCAATCTTGCCAGTTACGATAGGCACCAAGGTTTATACTAATAGGTGGAAAATCAAATGTTTCATGCGATTTAAGAATAGCTGTTGACTCTATATGCATTTTCCAGCTATCCATTTTGATTTTGGATTGTTTATCCCATGCTACTCCAAATGGAGAAGAATTTTGAGAAGAAAAATACCAATTTCCAGATATATCTTTTGAAGCCAATTCAGATGGAGACACAGCACTTAACTCATTGAACGAAACTACTTCACCCTTTAGTGGTAAATAAAGCTGTTGCCAAGAATCATAGAAGGTTTCCTGCAAGCTAAGCTCTTGTTCTCCTATACGATTATTAATTAAAGTGACCCATCGTTTCATATACCCCTCTGCGAAAAGTTCATTCGTTAGGACAATATCAATCCCAGGAAAATCGCTAGACTTATAAAACATTTTGAAAGCTATACTGCTATTTACTATTTCTTCGCTTACTTGATAAGGTTTTTGTTTAGACAGCTCATTGGAATAAGGTTTTCCAATTGCTGGTGCAAATAAAGTGAAATCAGTACCTTTAATTTCAGTCGCTTGGTCTGTTTTACTTATGGAAAGCAGATGGGGACCGTTATACACCTTCCAAGCCTTCTCATTTTCTACAACAAACTGCATGCCAATTCCTTTTAGACCAAGCGTAATTTCTTTCTCCATGCTTAAAAGATGACAATCATTTTCAAAAATTCCACATGTGATTCTTTCTTTAAAGCATCCGGAACTCTTTACTTTCACTGGTATACGTATCCACTTATTCTCATTTTTTGCTAGCGTGAAAGAGTACTTATCACCCTCAAATAGTAAATGGTTATTCAATGGAATTGTTATACTAGCACTAATATCTTTATTTAAATTGTTTTTCAACTCCAAATCTAAGTAAGTATTCATTCCTTTAACTAAAATAGCCTCTATTTCCTTTGTTTCAATAGTTATTGGCGGTTTAGGAAACACACCCAACTGTAAACTTGTTTCCAATCCGTTAATGCTGAGATCAACCTTTAATGTAGGAAAAGTTTTTCCTTCTGCAGGCTCATCTCCTTCTTTTACTATAAAGGGAG
Organism: Niallia sp.; assembly: GCF_031978665.1. Classification (NCBI taxonomy): domain Bacteria; kingdom Bacillati; phylum Bacillota; class Bacilli; order Caryophanales; family Bacillaceae; genus Niallia; species Niallia sp. Next base: position 46,448 of record NZ_DALZDK010000039.1, read on the forward strand.
ATGGAACGGTAATCTCTTCGTTTGCCTGTATCTCCATTGTTTTAGCAAAACTGCCTTTAATTCTGCCATAATTATCTGCCCATGCTTGCAAGGAAACTGGTTTTGTAGTTTTATTCTTTATTTTCAAGTACACTTGCTGTTCTATTTCTTCAATGCATTCATGATGTCCCATCATTAATTCTATTTGAAAATCCTTTGTTTCAATATAGCTGATTCCTCTGCCTGTTTTTTCGAATTTGACAATAACGCTTTCCTGTTCTTTTTGCCAAACATATTCATAGTGTGTAAAGCCATGCACAATCTCTCCATCTGGTTTAATTTCAAGATTTCTTTTTAAATCAGCATACCAGTCCATGTCTTTTAAATAATAATTGATTAATTCATTATTACGAACAGTTGGGATAAAATTCATTAAGTGGGTATACTTATCGTTATCCTCCCAGAAGAAGCCGCAGCGCTTGTATAGAGGAACTGCCTTTAAGTTACCAGCCCATGTATATAAATCTAGCCTTGGCCATTTTTGCTCTATTGCTTTCGTTAGGGCATGTAATAATAACTTTTTACCTACTTTCTTTCCATGAAAGTCTGGGCGTACATTTAACAAAGGTACATATAATGCCCCAATATCTTCTTTATAAACAGAAAATCCGCAATATCCAACCACTTCTTCTCCCATTACCGCTAAGAAAGTATCAAGATTATCCGAACTTTGCTGCTGTTCAAGCACTTGCTCCTCCGTTTTACCTGTTCCTCCCCATGAGTCTTTACTCTTCGTCCACATATCAGCGACACTACGAGCTAACCCCTCATGATAGCTAACTATCTTAATTGTTTGTGAACCTTCTTGTATTTTTTCCACTAAGAACCCTCATCCCTCTTATTTTGAATTTTTGCTTGTACACCAACTTCTTTAGAATGCATCATTGTCAGCTCCTCCTTTCTTGATTATAGGAATGTTTTTCCAACACTCTTGTTCTATCGTATTATCTTTGAGAATTTTTGTAAAGATATCACAATAATAATTTTTCTGATAATTAAAATGAATATCCAACAAAACTAGACAAAGCTCGTCAAAGGATTTTCTTTCCTTTTCTCGAAAATTATAAAGACAAGGCTTTTAAACGTCCTTCTAGCCAATGGTCTCGTTTCAATTATTTTTTATTGAGGGGTGTGTAGAATGTTAAGTGTACAAACAAAAGAACTTGCTATTAAGGAAGAAAAAACAAAATTATTAAGTGTGAAAGAAGCAGCGGAATATATCGGAGAAGGTCCTGGGGTTGTACGAAACTGGTTAAGAGAATTAAAAACGCTTATCCCAGTCATTATTGGCGAAAATGGTTATCGCTATTTTGATCAAAGAAGCTTGGATATTTTAGTAAAAGTTAAAGAATTACGTAATGAAAAACAGATGTCACTAAGACAAATTGAAGACGAGCTCACAAGCCCTGTTCCTACCTCTATCCCAATTGCCACCGATGCCACGGAAAAAATTCTTCAAGATTTACAAACAATCAAAGAAGAATTAGAACTTCAAAAAAATTTCAATCAAGTACTAGTACAGCAATTAAAAAAGCAACAGGAGCACATTGAACGCCAGCACGACCATATTATTAGTCAAGAAAAAAAAATAACATTGTTAGAAAATCCGATCACCCAGCAAGATAAAGAAGAAAGCCTTGCAAAATCAAGAAAAAAGAAACTTCCCTTCCTAAAAGAGAAAGAAACTAAGCAGAAAAAGACAGGCTTTATTCGCCTTTTTTCATATCGTTAATAATTGTTTAACAAGAGGGTTGCCATTTTCTTAGTGAAATATTTTGCTCCTCTAAAAAAATGGCAGATCCCTACTTTTGTTTAAAGTTCTTTTATAATAACTTTTCAATCTGTTCTTTTATAGCAGATGGCTTAGTATTTGGCGCATATCTTTCCATCACTTTTCCATTACGATCAATTAAAAACTTCGTAAAATTCCACTTGATTGCCTTTACGCCTAACGTCCCTGGTGATTCTTTTGTTAAGTATTGATAGAGTGGGTCTGCCATTTTTCCATTTACATCGATCTTTGCAAACATCGGAAAGGTTACACCATAGTTTATTTCACAAAAGGACATAATTTCCTCGTTTGTTCCTGGATCTTGATTCATAAATTGATTGCTTGGAAACCCTAGCACGACAAACCCCTTATCTTTGTACGTTTGATACAATTCTTGCAACTCTTTAAATTGAGGAGTAAAACCACATTTACTAGCTGTATTTACAATTAATAATACTTTTTCTTTATAATCATTTAATGACCGTAATTCTCCGTCCATTGTCTTTACTTCAAAATCATATATTTTCATTCAACATTCTCCTTATACAGTTAATAAAAAATCGATGGAATGAAGGGAATGTAATGTCCTTTCCATAAACTCCATCATGGTAACCATATCATCTATCTGTTCTTCTGTAATTAAACGTTTAAAATCAATGGTGATATGATTATTTACAACTTGCTTAAAGCCAAGTGGAGGAAAACTAATTTCTTGGAGAACCGTAATATCTTTTCCCCATATGTCCTCCATTAAATTTTGTAGGATGGGATAAATGGATTCGTCCTTTTTATGGCGTAAAAATAAATGTATGTAGATGGAGGAACCAACCAAATTTTCGTTTTCTCCACTTGCTAATAGCTCTGCTGATAAATTTTGCAAATCAGCTGATAGTTCAAACATTATTTTCGCATTTTGTTGGTCTTTCAGCCGAAAAGTAACCGTATAATTCCTTGATAGTTTACTACTATTAAATATATCATTCCGATCTAAGACTAAGATACCCCCTTCCAAATCTCGATCATAAATAAAGCCTTCCATTACTGTTCTCATATTTTCATAGGCAGTGGGATCAAACATTTTTTCCTCCTTTTTTTCTGTGAAAATAAATAATGGTTTAAACTAGATCATTTTTGTTA
>NZ_DALZDK010000040.1:0-11687 GCF_031978665.1 Niallia sp.
AAAATAACCGAAAATCCATATCACAAAATGCTCTTAGTCTTATATAAGACTACAATTTAATCCCCTTATCTTTTGATTGGATAATATAATAATTATCCGATTCCCACTTATAATAACCCACATTAAAATCTTTTAGGTTGATTACATCCTTGAAATCATGTGGGATAGTGCACTCCCAATTTAAATTTTCTATCTTAATAGGAAAATTATCATCGTTAGGATTAGGAGAGTGGATATAGACTGCATCTAAACCTGCCTCTTCCTCAACTAATCCTATCCACGATTGATAAGGTTTATTGAATGTGCTAAGATTTTCTAATAAACTGTTATACAAAACGATATGTGCTTTTATATGCTCTCTTCTTATTTTCCCGCTATTATTCCCATGCCCGTAAAAATCAAGATGGGTATGCCAAGCATCAAACCAAGCATCTTGCCCAAAGTCTAAATCGTATTGCTCAGCGTTTAAGTCCCTCCACAAGTTACGAAAGTAACGCTTTTTTCCTCGAAACTTTTTCAAAAATAGTTTCCTCCTATTGAACAAGTTTATATTTGCATATTTGGAACAATTGAAAAAGCCATATTGATTTTGACATTCCCAAACTGTCTATGTATCGGTCGTTTCAACTACAAATGATGTTAAAAGAAAACGTTAATATTGATACTTTCGATACTACGGCTATCAAACAAACAAAACCATGCAAGGTAGTTGTAAACTAACCTTTGAAAAGAAATGAGATTATAACTATCTTATAAATCCTTCTGATCCACATTCAATTCGATTAAATTTCCATCGGGATCCGCACAAAAAATTTGAGCAAATCCGCTTACACTTTTTGGTTTTTCAACGATTTCCACGTTATGCTGTTTTAACCAATTCAATGTATCATAGTAGTTCTCTACTCGAAGCGCAAAGTGACCTTCTTTACTGTTTAGGGCTTTATCTTTGCGGATTGTCTGTGACGCTGGATAGACGATCAGATGAAGTTGCTGATTCTCTATTTGATACCAAGCACCTGGAAAATCAAAATCAGGACGTTTTAATTCTTTTAAACAAAGAATTTTCTCATAAAAATATTTGGCTTTTTCCAAATCCGTGACTGTAAGACTTACATGATGAAGAGCTTTATATGTAATCAAGATATCCACTCCCTTTTTATTCCATTTTCATTTTATCTAGTGCTTTTTTTCGATAAAAAAATTCCATTTATGAAAGGAAAATACTTAAAACAAAAGACATTAATGATGTTTCATTTAAATGAACCTTAAAAATTCTCGCGATAGTATCGCTTAAAATAATGATAACAGAAATAATAAATGATAACTTAGAAATCGCAAAATTATTGACTGTATCGATACTGTAAATAGTCACTCCTGCAAGCATTTCAATAATTCCATCTCAAAAATCTTTATTCATTAGATACAATTAGCTCTTTTGTTTTCAAATCATATATTTTATAACCAATCTCCCAGTTATGATCTTTCGTAACAGTCAAGGTACAATAATAAGGCGCCTTCTTGCCATATATATCAAGCTCTGGAATATCACGAAAGCTAAAGATTTCTCCTGTATCAAGTATTTCGAAGCTTGCTTCCGCAGTTCGAGCTGATGTATCAATATCAATTGCACACGCTCCATCAAGCTGCACATATTCTCGAAACAGAATATATTTAAGACTTGGCAAAGTGATAATTAACAGGAAAATTCCTAATGACAAAATAGCTATCGTTTTACTACCTTTACTAAAAGTTATTTTTCTATCATCATACATTTGAATAATATAAATCAGTGAAATACTAAAAAAGACAATTCCTAATCCAAACATTAAAAAATACATAACCATACTCACTTATCCCTCACTTTATATCCATATACGGACATAGGTAGGATATAGTTTCAACTTTTCAAACTAACTAATAAAAAAGACCAGCTCTCTTAAATGAGTATCTGGTCCATTTCATTCTTATTTCGCTTTTTGCTTAACTTCCAAATGGAAAGAATAAATTTCACTAGCACCAATTAAGCGAAATCCTTTTCCTTGAACATAATCAAATTTTAAATCCTCATTAATATGCTTAATCGTTAATGGATCTAAATAAATTGTTAAACCGTTATCCGTAAAGGCTGTATCTTCTTCTTGTGAAAAATCAACCGCTAAATCGAAATTATAAACATAGCTGCATCCGCCACTAAAGATTGTACTCAACCGATAAACTGCTCCTACAGGAACTTCATAGCTACGAAATTTTTCAACAGCAGCATCTGTGATTGTTACCTTCATCTTGCCATCTCCTACCTATTTTTACTTTCCTATATACTATTCCAATATAAGAATGTAGATAATCTTACTCTCAGCTTAATCGATTTCTGAAATGGTTGCAAAAATTTCTGCTTTCAGATGAAGGTACCGGAATTAACATATTGCTCATTGATTTAATATCCGTATCTTTCTCCGTTTTTCAAATCTAACAGATGATTGTTAATCGAAATGGTATTTTCATTTTCCCACTTAACCTCTACATTTTCGATATTATCTTGATAGTAAATTCTCTTTTTAAACCATAGTGGACCGTTTAATTCTCCCCTAACTCCAAATGACCCCATTGCCCCGGCATCATATTGATAAAAATCAATGGTGTTCGTTCCATCAGGAGATTGTACGGTTTCCAGATGTTTATTTGCTCCAAATCCTGAGGCAAATATTACAAACAGTGTTGCAAGTAGAAATGCGATTGACAAGATGGAAGATAAAATGACCGTTAACCAACTTCTTGTTTTTGTGTGCCTATTTCTTTTATCTTTAAAACCAATAATGCCGAAAATAAAAGCAGCTAGACTAAAGATAAGCAAAATATAATTGGGAGGTGCAATCAACCAAGTGTTGTTAATATTTGAATACAAGGAGTATGCTCCCAAGACTAAACAAACAAGGATTAAATAAAATGACCATACATTATAGCTCTTTTCCATAAGGCTCCCCCTAATACTATTTCAACTCTTCTTTCATTTTTATCCAAAATTTCTATCTAAAAAAAGCAGTAAATAGCTGCCCGCAAAAAAAACATAGGTGAATTTAATCAAGAGAAACATTGAAAATTCAAAAGTTGTTAGTTTTCTTTGCTTTTTATTCTTTTTTAAATGCCAATAATAGAAAAAAGTGCATAGTAATAGCAATACCAACGATAATTGATTGATTGTTTCTAATAGATTGATCATCATAAACACCTCAAAATAGTTGTTTAGATTTTACGGTTAGATACATATGCTTTCTTACTTATCATGCTCCTGTCTTTCAATTAGTTATCTATATAAACGGATTAATACGAAAATAAAGTTTCACTTCAAAAAAAGACATTCACAATCAATGGTATGATCTATTTGTGGATATCTAGCTTTTTTACTATAAAAGTAATGGCATTTGTTTTTAGCAATACTTCCTTTTCATCACGGCCAATTATATATTCCAACGGTTTAACTACTTGGAACAACACTTCCCACCCTCTATAAATTCTACTTAGTGTATGTATCATATCTTCCGTTTTCTTATTTATTTCCATCATTGCTTCTAACTTTTTATTCGTTTCCAGTTCGATCTCTTCTATCTCAGAATTAACAATCAAGCAGTTTATTCCATCTTTTTTTGTTCCGACTGCCATCTGTTTCAATACATATTCAAAAACCTCATCTGATTCGACGTGCTCCAAAGTGGACACAGCAACAATGAGATCAAATTTATTTTTATCGATTACATAATGTCCGATATCTGCCTTTCTTGTTTCAATGATTCCTTCAACCTTATATTCTTTGCTATACAGTTTCAATTTTTCTAAAGCGGAATCTAATAGATCCACACAAATGACTTTCCCATTCTTATCCTTTAATTCTTGCGCAATTGGAATGATGTTTCTCCCTACTCCTGAACCTAAATCCAGTACCTGCATATTTTCTTTATTAGGAAAAAAGGAAAGTAAATCCATAACAGCCTTTACCGGCTTGTATAACCATGAGCCTTCTTCAAACAACTTATAATTTTCATAACAAAAATCATGGTATTTCTTTTCTTCCTTTCGAATTAAATCTAGTCTAAGCAATATAAGCTCTCCAATCTTCAGTAAACTTTTTCCTAGTATATAAAGTTAGTCAATATCTAAACACTTTTGAAAATTGAAATTCCCCATTTACTACCTCATAGTGTTCAAAAAAAACATCATCAATATTTTAATTATTTAGATAATTGTATCCGCCTAGTTATTATATACAGTATTTTACAAATTCTCAATGCATATATCTTAATTTTTTAATCTTCCATCTATGTAATTCTCCATGGGGACTCCTACTCTATTTTTTATAGAATAAGAGATGGAAAGAAATCAGTATCGCTAAAACACTGGGTATCAGATTTCACTGAAAAAGATTTTGTTTTGAACAATTTATTTATCTTTGCGGATGTTTCAGAAAATTAAATATAATAAACCGCTATTGATTAAATTTTTTATCAACAACGGTTTTATGTTTGTTAAGATTTATTTGTCTTTTGCATCAGTTGGGTCACGATGTATATATTCTATTAACTCTACTTTGGAAGCGGCTAAATTTTTTTCATCTAACTCTTTATTAAACTGAAGTGGTGATACTCCAAATACTATTGTATCCGTACCGAGTTGTCCTTTTTTGTTTCCTTCATAAGTATCAACAGTAAATTTAATAATAAAAGGATGACTAAACTCCCTTCCTTTTTCAGATTGCAGTATTTCTACTACATCATTGTTCTTATTCCACCAATTATATTGAGCTCTAATGGAATCCTTTTTATAAAAATCATTCATTGCTTGTCTCACTTCATCTGTAAATTGAGACAATAAGAATTGGTCAAAAACTTGTTCAGTTCCTTGGAAGTTGTGTTTATTTGTTTTTTCTGCACTTACAGGTATGTAGTTCACACACATAGCAAACAGAAAAACAGAAAATACTATCAACTTTTTCATTCAATTCATCTCCTTTTAAATTAATATTTGGAGAATGAGGTATTTAATTCATTTATCAATGAATTAAATTAGTATTAAAACGATTACTTGTTTGTGTAATGCTCTTTAACAGATGGAAGAAGAGTAATAAACTGAATGGCGATTCCTAGGAAGATATAGAACACGTGAATAAACGCAACTCCTTGAATCATATACACTTCGACTGTAATCCAAATATTTAAGATAAAACCAACGTACAAAGAACTATTCCATGACCAATGTGTTTCTTTATAAAGGCTGAGCTTTTCGGCAATTTTTAACGACTTTTCAGAGATAAGAAAAATGGCAGTAATGATCGGAAGAATTCCCAACGCAACAAATAATATAAGACCTGGAATCAGAAAATCATCAAAGGGGCTAGTTTCCAAAATATCCGTTGACATTGACAGAAGTGACCCATCAGGATAAATAATCAATAAACCTCCACCAACAAGAGCACCTATTCCCAGAAAAACGTGTAAAAAGATTAACAAATAGCAAGAAAAAGACTTCCGTTGCTTCGCAATCATTAGAATCATCTCCAGAAAGATTATGTTTTCCAGATTAATTATAGCGTGTAGCAAAAATTTCAGATGGATGAGTTATGACGGAACTGTGAATGTTTATTAAGAAGTGCAAATGTATTAAATGAACATATAGCATAATAGATAAAAAGATACTATGATTATCGAAATGGAAACAATTCACATTATAATCTAGAAAAAAATAAGGAATTCGCAATTTGAAAGTAAATATGCAAAAACACAAGCATGTGATTGGCTTGCGTTTTTACATTCGAATTTATTTAAAAATTAAAATTTGGCAGTTCCCAAGTGAACCCTATCCTATTCATCTAAAAGAGTCACCTTTGAATCTTCATAAAAAATGGAGTCTTTTACACACTAAACCCTCTTACTTTCCAATCATTGACAGCAATACTTTTTCCATCTCTTCTTTAGACATTGTATCTGCAGTTAAGATGATTCTATATCCTTTGTTAGGTACAGTTATCCTCATCCCAACCCACGGCCATTCTTCACTTGGCGGAGCATAATCAACCTGAAAGCCATGTAATGAATAGGGTTTTGCTTGATCAAAAAAGCCACCCTCTTCCCATTCTAAATCAACTGATTGATTTATTTTTAGCTGTATGGTTGAAAATTCAGATTTCCCGTCACTGTAATCTAACGAAACAACTGATTCTTCCCCTTCTTTCTGAATAGCAAAGCTTTCATCCACTTGTTCATATCCATCTGGAATATAAGTCGGTTTTATAATAGGAAAACTTGCGAAACTTTGTGCTTCCTTTAGGGCAAATTCCTTTTCGTATGTGCTTTGCAATTCTTTGATTTCATGTAGTCTTTTGGCTTCCTTGCTATCTGGCTGTCGATTTTCTTTATTTATCTTTTTCCACGTCTCAGCCTGTTCTATATACAATTGACTATACTTTTTGAACTCTTCGTTGGTTAAATTTTCTTTCGCTATTTGCATGTGGCGTTCAAAGAAATCTATTTCTCCTTGACTTTCTTCAGGATAAGTCTGCATTAAATTCTCTTTCGATCCAAATAGCTGACTAATCAAAGATTGTGCAGCATCTGCAATATGCGAACCACCAAAAGCTAGACTCACTCCAATTATCATAATCGAAGCTACAGATGCAAGTACCCACTTAGGAAAGTTTCTTTGCTTTTCTTCTCTATGTAATTCCTGATCTATTTTTTCGAATGTTTCTTTTTTAAACTTTTCCATATTTACTTCATGCTTAAAGTACATCTTTGCTGATCTTAATTCTTTTTCCTCCATCTCCATCCTCCTTCATTCTATTACTTAATAATTGACGACCTCTGGCAAGTCTAGATTTTACTGTGCCAACTTTAAGATTTAAAACTTCCGCTATTCGCTGAATCGAAAGCTCTTCAAAATAGAAGAGTGTAATAGGCAAACTATAATGTTTCGGTAAATCATAGACAGCATTATGTATTTCTTCTTCCTGTACACTTCGGAGATAGGAGTCTTCGCTGCTTTCTTGTTTCTTTTCCGGTAAAAAATCAGATATAACTTCTCGCCAAGATTTTCGAAATGAACTATTGCATTCATTTATTACAATTCTCGCTAGCCATGAGAATGGCTCTTCCTTATTCTTTAATTGATCCATCGAATAAAAAGCCTTAACAAATGCTTCTTGCACTTGATCTTCTGCTTTTAACCAATCTTTCGTGTATGTATATGCAAGCCTAACAAGACGCTGCGTATAATGATCTATCCACAATTCTAGAACTTCTTTCTTATTCAAGAATTCCCCTCCTTATTTATTTGGTTATGGTCTTTCGTTAGTAAGATGTATTTTCTTAAGGAAAGGTTCCAATTTTTTATACTAAATCTCGTATCTATCATTCTACCAATTCCCTTTATCAATATTTTCCATTATAATTCAACTTACAAATATATACATAGGGAGAGTGTAGAAATGGGAACTTTTCAAAGTGCAAAAGACAATTGGAATGCAGATTTATATGATGACAAACATTCGTTTGTTTCGAAATTGGGGAATAATTTAGTAGAATTATTGAATCCAACACAAGGTGAAAAAATCCTTGATCTTGGGTGTGGAACGGGTGATTTGACGAACACCATTCATAATTTTGGTGCTGAGACTTTAGGTATCGATAAATCGGAAAATATGGTGAAGCAAGCACTCAATAAATATCCTCATCTAAAATTCATGGTTCAAGATGCAACAAGCTTACATTTTCCTAGCGAATTTGATGCAGTATTCTCTAATGCAACTTTACATTGGGTACACCCTCCTATCCAAGCTTTAGAAGGTATCTATCAAAGTTTAAAAAAAGGCGGAAGATTTGTTGCCGAATTTGGCGGCAAAAGCAATGTTCAAACAATATCAGATGAAATTATCCGTCAAATAAAACAAGCTGGATTTCCGTTTAGCCAGGAACAATTTCCTTGGTATTACCCAAGTATCGGAGAGTATTCAAGTTTAATGGAAAAAATCGGATTAAGGGTTACCTTTGCACAACACTTCGATCGACCGACTCCATTAGATGGGGAAAGTGGATTGAGGAATTGGATTGCTATGTTTGGGGATCAACTGTTTAATGGTATTCCTATAGAGATCAAAGACGATATCATTTCAAAGGTTGAAGAAAATGTAAAAGGCATTTTATATATAGAAGGAAAATGGATGGCTGATTATAAAAGACTCCGAGTAATTGGTGTGAAAGAATAATGGAGAAAGCGAGGACGTAATAGGCTCCTCGCTTTCTCCATTGAATTGTTTTTCACCAACCTTCCTATTGACAGACAAGATAAGAACGTTTAGCTCGGAGATTTCTTATTAAAGCATTTTCCATAAATTATTTGTCCTTCAATATGTAAAAAAACCTTTATTTCCGTCATCCCTTTTCTCTTTGGATAGCGCATTCTGAAAAAACTACTTCGATACCTTCTATTTGTTTATGACAATAAGAACATGGAGGATTTTTTTAAACATCGTTTTTCCTCCCTACAATTTATTTACTTTTCTACGGACAACCACTATTAAAAGTTCCTTTTTTCTCCATTTATTAAGTCTGCATTTTAAATGGGCTCACATGCAAAATACAGACACCTATGATACACTTAAGTTATCAGAATTCAAATTATTCAATTAATAACGGAAGTTTTAGCAGGAGGTGATAATTTGTTGCTTTTAATCATAGCAATCGTATCGATAGTTATATGGAGTACACTAACTCGAGAGCTTGTAAAATCTTCAGATGAGAAGAACAAACAGAAAAACGAACTTAAAGTAATTACCTTAATGTCTGCAGGTACCATATCAACAATTATTCTGACCATCTCACTATTTCAAAATGTCCAATCTTAAAAATCGGCTGTAAAACAAACAATCATAAAAATTCACACAGAACTTCCGTAACTTCGGAAGTTCTATTTTTTGTCACTCTTTAAGCAAAGCAAAAAAGCATTAACACTTGTTGGCGGAGAATTTCCTGCTTCTCCTAAAAGATATACAAAAATGAAAAAGAAGATGATAAGTAAACCAAAGACAATTTTGTCGACAAACTGGCCTTACTTTCATGAAAGTAAGGCTTCGCATATTGAAATGATCTAACTTGCTAGTTGTTTAGCATTCGATTGATCCATGTAAAATCTTAGAATAATAAATATCATACTCAATACTAAAGATAAAAACCCTACTAACACCACGTATTGTGTACCTATTCCTGCTATGAAAAATCCACCTAAAGCAGTTCCAATTGTTGTACCTACATTACAAGAAGAAATAAATAATCCATTTGCAAAATCAGGAGATTCGGGTGCTGAGGACATAATCCAATATTGATTGATGTTTCCTCCTACTCCAGCTAAGATTCCCCATATTAAAGTAATGATGGCCATCGGTATGGAGAAATGTCCAAATAAGAATAGCAGAATATAAATGGCACCTAAAGCAACGGGAAATGCCATTACCGTATGGAGAGCTTTTCTTGTCAGTAGCTTCCCGCCCACAATATTTCCAATGATATTAGCCCCACCAAAAACCATTAACATAATGGTAATGGAATTCGAAGATATACTCGTTACTGTTTTCAGATATTCAGCAAGGTAACTTTAGACCCCAAATATAGCTGAATTGAGGAAAATAACGGCGACAATGGATTGCCAAGTTATCATTTTCTTTAAAACAGATACTTGTCTTCCATAAGAAAGTTTTTCTTTTACTGGCATAGAAGGTATATAAATTAATGTAGCAATAAAGGCTACTGCATTCACAACAGCAAAGAATACTAGTGCCATTTGTAAGGAAGCTGTACTGGCTATAAAACTTGCGATTGGAACACCAATGACCATTCCAGCTGATACCCCTATAAATACTTTCGAAATGGCTTTCGGTGCCTCTTCTTTCCTAACCGAGGCAGCAGCAACAGAAAATGCCAACGAACAATAAATGGGATGGAAAAAGGCTGGAACGATACGAGCAATTAATGCTACGGTAAAGCTCGTTGTAAATATAGAAACTAGGCTTCCTAAAACAAAAACACCAAGTACTAGCAACATCACCTTCTTACGATCAATTGCTGAAAATAGCAATGGCATTGTCGGACCAGAAACTGCAATAACAAGGGCAAAAAGACTAACAAGTAATCCCGCTTTTGAAATACTGACATGAAAATGTTCAGCTAGAGCTGGAAGTATGCCTATGACACCCATTTCTGTATTAATAATGCCGAAAACACCGAATGTTAATATAAAAAGAAGCAATTTATTTTGTTTAATCACATTACCCCCTCCTAAATTTTAAAAGAAACTACTATATGTAAAAATCTAAGCATAGTAAATTTTCTCCTTTTACTCATTATTTTAGAGCCACTATTGACATATAACAAATACTTATATCTTATATCTAGATATGCTTGATAAGCATATACTTGATGTATATACTAAAAATAAATAAAGGAGGGCGTATCAATGGAATTTAGAGTGTTGCGTTATTTTCTTCATGTTGCTAGAGAAGGAAGTATTACGAAGGCGGCTGATTTTCTCCATGTTACCCAGCCAACCTTGTCAAGACAGTTAAAGGATCTAGAACTAGAATTAGGAAAGAAACTCTTTATTCGCAGTAGTCATAGTATCACCCTTACCGAAGAAGGAATGCTCCTACGAAAAAGAGCAGAAGAAATCGTTCATATGATTGATAAACTAGAATCAGAATTTATAGCCATGGAAGAAACAATAAGTGGAGATGTATATATTGGCAGTGGAGAAACAGACGCAATGAGGAAGATTGCACAGGTAGTTAAAGATTTGCAGGTTCGTTATCCCAATATACGATATCACCTCTACAGCGGAAACGAAGATGATGTGTCTGAGCGACTTGATCGTGGGTTACTGGACTTTGGCATCTTAATTGAACCAGCTGATTTATCAAAGTACAATTATATTAATATCCCCGCAAAAGATGTTTGGGGAGTTATTATGAGAAATGACAGTACCCTTGCTGACAAAAATACAATCCAAGCATCCGATTTACAAAATCTTCCCCTAATCTGTTCCAGACAGGCTATAAAGCAAACCTATTCAAAAAATGTTTTTGCTGATTGGTTTGGGGAAGATTTCGATAAATTAAATGTTGTCACTACATACAATCTTGCCTATAATGCCGCCATTATGGTAGATGAAGGCATTGGCTATGCCATCACCCTTGATAAAATAGTGAACACTTCTTGTGACAGTAATCTTTGTTTTCGACCGTTAGAGCCCAGATTAGAATCTGGCCTAAACATCGTTTGGAAAAAACATCAGGTTTTTTCTGCTGCAGCTGAAGTGTTTTTAAAAGAAGTTCAGGCTAAATTTTCACATCCTATATCAGGAATGTAGGTAAGCATTATTTTTTAAGTAAAAAGTTAATAGAGCTATCCTTTTTTAAAGGGTAGCCCCCGTAACAGCAAATTGCCCCCTTGTCATTAAACAACTTAAAAATTTCTATCCAACAAGATCCCTACTTGTTCTGCCACGACTTGAGTAGGTTCAGACAATTCATTCGTAAACCATGCTTCCACTATCTCTACAATTGCTGCACCAAAAAATTTAAGAATTAGCTCCTTACTTAATCCTTGATTTAGCCCTTTATTCACAACTATTTCTGCCTCTAACTCCTCGATCAC
>NZ_DALZDK010000040.1:11717-16212 GCF_031978665.1 Niallia sp.
TAGGAACTGATTGCGAAAAACAGGCGCACCTTTACTAGCAAACATAGACGTAAAGAAGGAAGAATGATGTTCAAAGTATTCAAACCACATCAAATTCCCCTCAGTAAAGCTTAATTCAGATGCAGATCTGCATAGTTTTCTTAATTCGTTTATATGCTCTTCAATTAGTTTTTCCAGCAAATCATATTTATCTAAATAATGAAGATAAACGGTTCTCCGACCGACATTTGCTCTGTCAGCAATATCTTGAATCGTAATTATATCAATAGCCTTTTCTGTCATTAGCTCAATAAAAGCACTCTTGATTGCTTCTTGTGATTTGATTACCCTTCTATCCATTCTATTCTCCCTCATATGCACATCACCAATTTTCTATTAACAAATGCACAATTCCCCTTCATCTGTGCAATAATACACAAATCTAAGTTAATTGGTCATTGTAGGTATTATTATAACGTTTATAATTATACACAGATGTGCAATATTACATCAAGGTGTATTTATTACTTATTCAACTACCTTCACATGATAGAAGCGTAAATCAAAATGCACATAGGAGGTTGAGCTATGAATCGTGTTGAAAAAAGCAAGGAAAAATTCAAGCAACTATTTGGCACCGGAGTACCTACTCTCTATTCTACTGACCCTGATTTTCAAAATATTTTAAGTCACTTTGTTTTTGGGGAAGTTTTCTATCAAGGGAATCTGGATGATAAACAGCGTGAGTTAATCACCTTGGTGGTGCTTACAGCCAACCAGACATTACCTCAGCTTAGGGCACATGTCAGCGCGGCCCTAAACGTTGGGCTAACAGCAAAAGAAATAAAAGAGGCAGTTTATCAATGTACTCCCTATATTGGATTCCCCAAAACATTAAATGCCATTAATGAACTCAACGAAGTTTTCAAGGCGGAGAATATTGTATTACCTATTGAAAGCCAACATTCTGTAGATGAAGATACTCGTTTTGATAGCGGACTCGCCATACAAGTAGAAATATTTGGTGAGGTGATTGAAAAAATGCGAGCAAATGCTCCGGAAAATCAAAAACATATCCAAGATTATCTTTCCGCCTTTTGCTTCGGAGATTTCTATACCCGTGGTGGACTTGATTTAAAAACACGAGAATTGCTGACTATTTGTATCGTAAGTAGCCTAGGTGGTGCTGAAGCTCAAGTCAAGGCACATGTGCAAGGGAATCTAAATGTGGGAAATGATAAGGAAACTTTGATTAGCGCTATCACCCACTGTCTTCCTTACACGGGCTTTCCAAGAACACTAAATGCATTAGCCTGCGTGAATGAAATGATTCCTGAAAAATAAGAAAGGGTGTTATCTATTATGTCTAATATTCAAGATAAAGTTGTCATTATTACCGGTGCTTCTTCTGGGATTGGAGAAGCAACTGCAAAAGAACTCGCATCAAAAGGTGCAAAGTTGGTACTAGCTGCTCGTCGTGAAGAGCGTTTAGCTAAATTACAAGATGAAATAAAAGCAAATGGTGGTCAGGCTATTTTTAAAGTAACAGATGTGACTTCCCGAGAACAAATGGATGAACTAGCGGCTCTAGCTCTTAAAGAATTTGGAAAAATCGACGTATTAATCAACAACGCAGGAATCATGCCACAAGCCTTCCTTACAGAAAATAAAGTAGAAGAATGGGATATGATGATTGATGTCAACATCAAAGGTGTTTTGTATGCCATCGCTGCTATTGTTCCATCCATGAGAAAACGCAAATTTGGTCATGTTATTAATCTTTCTTCGGTGGCTGGACATAATATCTACCCAGGTGGAACAGTATATTGTGGTACAAAATTTGCAGTAAAAGCAATTTCAGAAGGTTTACGACAGGAAGAAGCAATGAATGGAACAAATATCCGTGTAACCAATATTTCTCCTGGGGCTGTAACCAGTGAATTATTAGAAACAACAACAGACCCAGCAATGAAAGCAGGTTTAGATGAATTTTACCAGGTTGCTATTGATGCTGATCGAATTGCTCATGCAATTGCTTTTGCCATTGAGCAGCCAGCAGATGTTGGAATAAATGAAATGATTATCCGACCAACTGTTCAAGTTGGTTAATAAAAATAGGAATGTTTATTGGAGGAATGTAAATGGCTAAACATGAGGAAGTAAAAAATGGCGTTATTTTCCCAGTTGGCGAGAAAAATGAAGCATATGCCCAATTTTTTGTGGGACAAAGTTATCTTAAAACATTAATTGCTGATCCTAAAGTGAATGTTGGTGTTGGGAATGTAACCTTTGAACCAGGATGCAGAAATAACTGGCATATTCACCATGATGGATTTCAGCTTTTATTAGTGACTGGTGGCGAAGGCTGGTACCAAGAACAAGGAAAACCAGCTCAATTTTTAAAAGCTGGTGATGTTATTGTCACCCATGATGGTGTAAAACACTGGCATGGTGCTACTAAAGACAGCTGGTTCGAACACATTGCCATCACATCAGGTACACCTGAATGGTTAGAACCAGTAACAGATGAGGAATATAACAAATTAATCTAATTACTAAGGTTAAGGAATTGCCCTGTTATTCAGGGCTTTTTATTTTAATCTTAAGTACTATAATTTAAAAATTCTATTTCAAAAATTAAAACCCTCTTTCCATTTTCTTCGGATTGACAACAACATCACAAGCTTTTTTATAAAATTCAATTGGTCCAACTTCTCCAGTAACTATGTAAGCATAGCCTATTGTCTTCTTTTTTATAAGAAGGTTCCATATTAAATGCTTCACTTTAGTTTTATTAATTCTTCTGTTCTATTAGATATCTAAATAGTTTGTGATGATATATTACTAGTCCTTCTTGAGCTTTCAAATTCAAATGTTCAGTTCCTATTTAACATAATACATCGTCATCGAAAGAAGAAAAATAAGTTAATTCACCATGGAAAAATCACCTCTAAATTTCTTTTTCCATCAAAACATTCGTGGTCTCATACCCTAATTTCTCATACAATCCTCGGGCTGCTTTATTATGACCAAAAACGTGGAGACCTATTTTTTTCATTCCTAACTTCTGCCCAACATTCTCTATTTGCTTTAGTGCTTCCTTGGCATAGCCATTCCCTTGGTATTTTTCAACTATATGTATATCATAGATAAATCCTAGTTTTTCAGACTTTTGCGCAAGCCATATAATGCCAACTGCCTCGTCATCTTTTCGAATGGTGTATAAAAAATTTCGTTCCGTCTTCTCTCCTTTTGGCAAAAGTTTTGTATATTCCTCTTCCGCCTTCCTTATGGACTCTTCCTGCTTCCAATTTCCAGATAAAACTTTTTCTTCCGCATAGTATTTAATTGCTGAAGAAAGATATGTTTGATACTCTTCAGAATTCATTAAAGCTAATTCAATCATTTTTCTCCCCCTTAAAAGCGCTAAAAAACAATACTCTTTCTAAGCTTAATACACTTATTAACTTAGACGCGATTTTTATTTTCCTTCCCAGCAATTGCAATCCTAAATAAATCATAAGCTGTAAACACAACCACTATGCTCCAAAAAATTAAACTGCTTCCAATCGAATTATCATTAATCAAGACAAAAACTACGATAATCCAAAAACCAATCAGCGAAACTATTCTGTTTACCATTTCAGATTTAAACATATCTCGTCTCTCCTTCTTGTTAGATTATCCTGTATCGTATGGTGCATGCTTAAAGCTGCTTTTGTTATTTGCTCTATTTATTTAATTTATACGTTTGTTGAACAAATAGGTTTCACAAACGCTCTTCTATCGAATTTTACGATCACTTTTACTTTAATTACCCTAATGTAAAATCATCAATAATCTCTACCACTTCGATTTTTCCATTTATCAAAAGCTCAGGAAGTTCATTTTTCACATTGCCCTTCCAGTATTCTCGAGCCTGTTCTATTTTTCT
The DNA here is from genome assembly GCF_031978665.1 of Niallia sp. Lineage (NCBI taxonomy): Bacteria > Bacillati > Bacillota > Bacilli > Caryophanales > Bacillaceae > Niallia > Niallia sp. The sequence goes on from NZ_DALZDK010000040.1 coordinate 15,631, forward strand.
ATGGAAAGGAACAGCTTCTAGCTTTGGCAAAAGCTCTCCATCTCCCTCAAAATAATTCCCTATCACGCGAAGCTTAACAATCTGTAATACTTTGCGATTATAAAAATCAAATAATGATTTCCATTTTAAAACCTCTTCATAGCTTTTCGCAGCATATAAACAGGACAATCTGGAAGGATAGTTTGGAAATTCTTGCAGTCTCACCATTTCAGCTATTACTTCTCTAATCGCTCTCATTGTGTGACCTGCATACTTAACAAGTATTGTGGTATTGTCTTTATCCAAGTGTAATCCTTCATCTGTATAATGATTAGTTAAAATTTGCATACAATCTTCGTCTTGTTGATTTACATGTTCTTTTTCCAAAAAGAAGCGATATAACGTATTTTTTTGATCCTCTTCAAAGTTAATCACCTGTCCAAGTATCATTTTTTTATTCGTAACAATGTGATAGGCATTAAATTCTTTTTTCATGGTTCTCTCTCCTATTAGAATGCAAAACACCTTCTCTTATTTTTTTGTGTTACTTACTAAATGGTTTCAAAATTACTAAAGCTCAACTCTCTCAAAATGTTCAACTGT
>NZ_DALZDK010000040.1:16222-23108 GCF_031978665.1 Niallia sp.
GTTGGGTATGGGTCATAAAATTGATGCAGCTGCTTTTTCCACTCCTGGTATTCATTCGATTGTCTGAAGCCAACTGTGTGGTCTTCTAATGTTTCCCATTGAACAAGCAATAAATATTTCCCCTTTCCTTCCATGCAACGCTGTAATTCGTGTGAGATGTAGCCATTCATAGAAGAAATAATTTCTGATGCCTTACGAAATGCCGATTCATATTCTGCCTCCATTCCTTCCTTAACTTGTAACATTACAGCTTCTAGTATCATATAATGCTCCCTCTTTTCTCTAAATTTAATTAACAAAATCACTATGATTAGTACATTCAGTAGATGCACCCCTCAAAAATTATTGTTAGTTAAACAATTCTACATATTTTGCCAATTTCCTTGTTAATTCCTTGAGCCACCATTCATCCATAAAAAAAACTACCAAACTGGTAGCAAAATTCACCTATTACTTATTATTAATCTATAAACAGAACCAATTTATTTATTTTTTATTTAATACATCTAAATGAAGAGGATAGGTGCTATATGCAACTATTTTATTTTTGTACCTTTTTACAATGTCTACATGATCTTGATAACTATTTAAGAACAATTTTATATCCTTATTGCCTTTTTTCGTGTTAATAACAAGAGAATACTCCGCATTTTTTGAGCTAAGGTACGTTTCTTCACTTCCTGGATAAAGACTATATTTTTCTCTTACGATAGCTTCGTTAAATATTTTTATAATAGCGTTTTTATTCTCCCCATCTACTTTCATTTCGTTGTAGATAATTTCCGTTTCCAATTCATTAAGTCTCAAATGCAGCCTATATTTATCCAATAGCCAATCTACCACTCCAGTAGGCAAACACGTCATTAATACTTTTATTATACAAAATAAGGTTAATGCTATGATAGAAATCCATGTCATTAAAATTCACTCCATTAATTAATAAATTCATATTTTTACATTACTAATAGTACTAAATATTTCAGGAACTTAAACCATCCAATTCAGTGTTATATTGACCATCCAATTTTATTCATCTTGATTAAGGAAGTTTTCGTAATGATTATTGCAATAAGTAAACACCCTTGATTAAAACGCAAAAAAACTATGCAAGCTAGCTCGCATAGTTTTTCCTATCTTCACCTAAGACAAGACTTTAGTGCTTCTGCGAATCGTTTTATGCCTTCATCGATATTACTTTCTTTTTCTTTCGCATAAGTAAAACGAACATAGTTCGGTTTTGAACCCATAGTAGAACCTGGTGCATATATAACCCCTTTTTTTAAAGACTCCTCCAATAAACGGCTTTCGTCTACTTCTTTCTTTATTTTACACCATAAATGAATCCCGCCATTTGGAATGAAAAATTCAACTTCACCATGTAAATAAGTATCTAAGCTCTCGATAATTTGATTTCTTCTACTTTCAAGTTGTTTAACTAAATTAATTAAATGAGATGCAAAGGAAGGTGATTCTAAGAAATCGTTTGCTACCCATTGGGAGTAACTCGAATGTCCGAAATCAATCTGCTGCTTAGCGTCGGATAATCTTTCTATTACTGGTTTGGGTCCAATTATCCAGCCAATTCGCAGACCAGAAGCAACAATTTTAGTGAGAGAGCTAATATATAAAACATTGCCATTTTGATCCATCGATTTCAGCGGAAACACAGGTTTTCCGGTAAAAGAGGTTAAACTATATGGATCGTCCTCTACAACTGGAATGCCATATTGGGAAGAAATCTCTAAAATCTCCCTCCTCCTTTTTTGGCTAAGGGATACGCCAGTCGGATTTTGAAAGGCTGGGTTTAGAAATATCATTCTAATCCGGTGTTTTCTATGTAACGAGATTATATCTTCTGCTATTATGCCGTTTTCGTCTGCTGTCAAAAAATAGGCTTTAACTCCTGCTGATTCAAATAATGGAAGACTATAATGATAAGAAGGATCCTCAATCGCTACCGCATCCCCTGGTTTAAGCAAACATTGAATGACCAAATGTAAAGCTTGTTGGGCTCCAGACGTAATTAATATTGAAGATGGGTTGGTATACAAATCCCGATATTGCTTCATATGATTTACGATGGTCTTTCTTAGCACCTCGCTTCCTTGGGGATGATCATATCCTAATGATCCAATATAGGATCGGTCAGAAGTGATTTCTCGTAGCGATTTTAAAGGAAAAAGATCCTCTGAAAGCTCCCCACTAGCTAAATTGATCAAACGATGTTCCACCATCTCTTTTCGTATCCGTTGCATAACAGGTACATTAGGCAGAAAAGATCCAGCTTCAATATAGCGATTCCAGCTAGGCACACGCTTTTTGGTTATTCCCCATATATCCTTGCTGATTGTTGTTCCGCTACCGCGTCTTCTTTCAATTAATCCATTTGACTCTAACTCATCATATGCCGCAACAACTGTACTTCTATTTAACTCTAGCAACTTTGCTAAATTTCTTTCAGATGGCAGTGGCTTGTCTAAAGGAAAGGTTCCATCTGCGATTCCATTTTCAATAAACTCCGCTAATTGCTTATAGATTGCTTTTTTTATTTGTCGATCAGGTTTCCACTCCATTGTTTCCACTCTTCTTTACCTAAATTTTCCTCCAAGGAGAGGAAAGCTTTTTATGTTTAAAATTATAGCTTAATCTCATTCTATTAAACAGTCTTCGGAATTTGATAAAAGCTATGTTCTAAAAGATTGTTGTTTTTTCAATAGGAAAAATAAATTATTTAGAATTACTGTGCAGCCTGAATACCTATACTCCAGTAGAATTAGCAAGACAGGTAAGACCTCGCCAGGCAAAATTCAAAGTTGTCCCCCCTGTAAAGGGTAACCATTCTACAGTTATAGCAACAAACTTTACGAAAACATCCTAAAAGAAAAAGCTCATTCCCTAGAAATGATAATCATTTCTTAAGCAATGAACTTTTGTAAATGTATTATTTTTTTCTAATAAAAGTCAATACAATCGCAATAACCGATAAAACAATCGCGATAATTGATAGAATTGTATTTACGTTTGTACCTTCATGTGAATGCTCGGTATCTTCGTCGGTAGCATGATGATCATCTGTTGTGTCATCTGTTGCTTCATCCGTTCCGTGGCTATGTCCATGACTATCCACAGATACATCTGTTTTTGCAATACTTGTAATAGAATGAGGTAGTTCCGCATCACTGTCCCCTGTCCACTCTACAATACTGCCATCTGCATAGTATTGGTATGCATCCCACACAATATCGCCAGCCTCTTTCGGATTTTGTGCTCTGAAGGTAAAATCGCGATATTCGCCAGCTTTAATTGCTGTTTCTTCCGATTCTGCTTCCCAAGTTACAGTTACAACTTTATCATTATCATCAGTTGTTGTAGTTATCTTCCAACCATCGACTGGCTCATACATTTTGTACTCTACATTTTCTGGTATTTTAATTGTCACCTTTGTTGTGGCAATATCTTTTTCAACTGGAATTCTTACTTCATATGTTTCCCAAGCTTCTGTAGTCGATTGAGTTGGATTTACTGTCACATGGGCACTAACTGGTAATGCAATGAAAAAGACAGCTGCAAATGCAACTAGTACAGATAATAATTTCTTGTTATGTATCATTTTTACGTCTCCTTTACCTTTTTACTGATTCCATAAAGAGAGGTTAACACTATCACTTATGTGTTAACCTCCTTCATCATAACAAATCAAAGAACTTCATTCAAAGAAAAAACAGCATTGTTTGTGTCTATTCTGTGAACGTTTTATGACAAATGTATTTTTAACAAGCTATGTCCTATTTTAGCCAAAATGATTCCTCTTTAATCTGCTACATTGCCTCAGGAGCGGAAATGCCTAGCAATCTTAATCCTTCTTTTAAAACAAGTGTAACAGCATACACCAATGAAAGTCTCGCTTGTTTCTCATCATTCTCTTCTAAAATTTGAATATATGCGTAATATTTATTAAATACTTTCGCTAAGTCTATAACATACTTTGCGATTTCGGAAGGATCATAATTCATAATCGCTTTTTCCACACTAGTTGGGAAATCCATTAATATCTTCACAATTGGAAAACTTACATGATCCCACTGTAATGCATCAATGTTAGCTGGATTAGTAAACTGTCCTTTCTTTAATAAGGAACAAGCTCTAGCATGAGTATATTGGATATAAGGTCCTGTTTCTCCTTCAAACTTAAGCATATCTTCTATGGAAAATTCTATATCGGTTAAACGATAATGCTTTAAATCGTGAAAAATAATCGCTCCTGTTCCTACTTGCTTTGCTACTTCTTCTTTACTTTCAAGAGAAGGATTTTTTTCTTCGATATTTTTCTCTGCCAATTCAATTGCTGCTTCAAGGACTTTTTCCAAGAGTACAATTTTTCCTTTTCTCGTTGACATCTTCTTGCCGTCTTTGAGCATCATTCCAAATGGAATATGAGCCATTCCTTTTGCCCAATCATAGCCCATTTTCTCTAACACTTGGAATAACTGCTTAAAATGGAGGGTTTGTTCATTTCCTACAACATATAAACTTTCGGCAAAATGATAGTTTTCCTGACGATAAATCGCAGCGGCTAAATCCCGTGTAGCATATAGGGTTGCCCCGTCGCTTTTTTTTATTAAGCATGGTGGAAAGCCTTCAAGCTCCACTACTTGCGCGCCTTCTGATTCTACTAAAAGCTGTTTTTCCTTTAATATGTCGACAACTGCTTCCATCTTGTCGTTGAAAAACGCTTCGCCATCATTTGAATCAAATGAAATTCCTAGAAGTTGGTAAATTTTATTAAACTCTTCTAAAGATTCCGTTCGAAACCATTTCCAAAGTTTAGTAGCTTCTTCATTCCCCTGTTCCAAATAGTTAAACCATTTTCTTCCTTCCTCATTCAGGGAGGGATCTTCTTCTGCTTTTTCATGGAACAGGACATATAGCTTTAGTAATTCTTTAATGGGATTTTTTTTAACTTCCTCTTCCTTTCCCCATCGTTTATAGGCCACAATTAATTTACCAAACTGTGTGCCCCAATCACCAAGATGATTAATACGTATTGGTGTATAGCCATTTTTTTCAGCAATATGGCCGATTGCATTTCCGATAACCGTGGAACGTAAATGCCCCATTGAAAACGGCTTGGCAATATTAGGAGAGGACAAATCAATCGTCATTACTCCTTTATCCTGTGGAAAATCTCCATAATGCTCTTTCTGTTCGAGAATTTCTTGAATTACTTTAGAGGCAACCAATTTCTTATTTAAGAAAATATTGACATAGCCGCCTACTACTTCTACATGGTCAATTAGCGGAGAGTCTATCTTTTTACCAAGGTCCTCTGCAATAAGCTGTGGTGCTTTCTGCATTGTTTTTGCAAGGGTAAAGCACGGAAAAGCCAAATCTCCTAAATGAGCAAATTTCGGATTTTCTAACAATTGTTCAATCGTTTCTTTCGGTAAATCCAACGATGTTTCTAATAAGATAGTGATTTCCTGTTTAATGTTCATCTATATTCTCCTTTTCAATAGAAAATAAAAAAGCTCCCACCTCTTCGAAACGAAGAGGCGAGAGCTCAAAATTCCCGCGGTACCACTCTAATTGTTATATACATAACCACTTAAATCAGTTAACGGCCTGTAACCGATCATTCCTACTTTTATTCAGAACGATATCTCCAAAGTGCGCTTCACTATTTGCTCAACCATTAGGCTTCCACCATCCCTAACTCGCTATCGCTTTACAATTAGCTACTCTCTTTTTCTACGATTTTCCATATTTTTTCTTATTATACACACACTTGTCGGAAGAATCCAATACTTTTTTCGTTTGATGAAAAAATAGGCAAGCGCCATTCTTTTCCATCTACATATAGTATTGATGGAGGTGAAAAAATAATGCATTCTACAAATAGAGCTTACGGAGGACATATAGGTGCTGTTGGTCCTGTTGGAGTTGGTGGTTTTGCCGGTGTCGGTCATGGAGCAGTTGGAGTCGGAGCTATTCCTCTTGGTGCAGTTACGCCAACAGCTGGCTTTACTGCTGGTAACCCACTGATTATAACTCCTTTCCATCATGTTCCAACAACGCACCAACAGCATTGGAATTATGGTCATACTTTCCCATCTTACGCTCAACCATATGGCTATAATCCGGCTTATTCTACTTATGGAAATTACCCATTTTATTGAAAAATAAAAATAGCAACAACTAGATTCCCTTTATTATTTTTAGGAGTCTGGTTGTTGCCATTCCTTGCTATTATTCTTCTACGACGTTAATTTTTTTATTTTTTCTCCAACTTAAGAAGGTTACAACTAATCCACCAAGGGAAAGAACAATTCCCGCAATATAGCCTACGAAACTTGCTGTGCTTTCATTGTTGCCCGTTGGAGCGCCGCCTCTTCCTTCCATTCCATTAAATGGTGCCATGCCATTTTGGCCATCTGCTGAAAAACTATTATTTTCTGTTGTATTGCTATTTGTATTTGTATCTGTATTTGAGTTTGTGTTTGTGTTTGTAGAGTCAGTAGCGTCAGTTGGAGGTTGTCCCATCATCATACCCATTCTTTCGGAAGGATCCTCTCTATTTATATATGTTACAACTCCTATTGTAGATTGAACCAATAAAAATAACATCGCAAGGATACATATCCAATTTTGTATTTTCTTCACTTTCATCTCTCCTATCTGTAATGTAGCTTCATTATGCTAGAGTCAACTTAATTTTTTCTTAAGATTTTTGATAGATAGAGAGAAATGAAGACTTTTTCTTTGTTTGTCTGAAGAATGGGGTTCGTCTTGCTTATGAACGCTATTTTTTCTTGTTTTCCATGAAAAGTGGTTTTCATCTCGCTTATGAACACCTCTTTTTCTTGCTTCCTGATGAAAAATGGGGTTC
>NZ_DALZDK010000040.1:23208-48872 GCF_031978665.1 Niallia sp.
TTCATCCCACTTATGAACGCCTCTTTTTCTTGTTTTCTTTGAAAAATGGGGTTCATCTCGCTTATGAACACCTCTTTTTCTTGCTTCCTGATGAAAAATGGGGTTCATCCCACTTATGAACGCTACTTTTTCTTGTTTTCCATGAAAAGTGGTTTTCATCTCGCTTATGAACGCCTCTTTTTCTTGTTTCCTCTGAAAAATGGTTCTCACCCCATTTATGAACACTACTTTTTTCTAATTTCCGGATGAAAAATGGTTTTCATCCTGCTTACAAACACTACTTTTTCCTCTTTTCCCCTCCAAATTCATTCGCCTTCCATCTCATCTACAAATCACAAAAAAACGATAGAGTCTGACATATAGTCTTGTCATTCCATCGTTACTTTCAGCTATTTTACTGGTATCCATATTTCGGAGTAGCAATCTTCACTTGATGGATCATCTTCTGTGTATCGTTCAAAAGAGATGTATCCTGCTTGCTGATAGGTACTAGTTGGCATCCATTCCGAATAAATTTGCTGCCAAACATTTTGCATACTATATGGCATTGGTCCATGCACTTCAAAAACAGCCCACTTGGATGCTGGAATTTCTAGCTTCTCATATTTTGCTGACTCCTCTTCCGATGCGACGGCTATCCAGTAATCCATATTTTTGTCTGCTTCTTCAGATTTGTCCACACAAACACCAAGTATACCTGAGACTTCCCCTACAGTTATGCTCAAGAGCTCATTTACTGTTCCATTCTTATTTACTTCGTCCCAGAGCTTAGGGATTTCGCGAAGATTTTCATCTTCTCGAAACAAATAAGACTTTTTCATACCAGTTATTTTAAATGCCTCTTTCTCTACTACTCTTACTTTCATTGATTCTGCCCCTTTCAGCTATATTTAAATTACCAGGGATACTTTAACCATATCACATAATTTCCATTCTTAAAATGTGCACATGTATACCTGATTTTTTCTTGTTTATTTATGCTTCCTTCTGACAGATATCCCATTTGTTTTCTGATCGTCAAAATGACGAATTAAATTTAAGATAGACCTTCCTAAATATATACCAAAAAAAGTGCCAAAAATAAGTAGTGCTGCTAAATAATTCTCAAATATTTTCATGGAAGCCAATAATAATAGCAAAAAAATTAATGCAACAAATAAATTTAACAGTGGATAATTTTTCATTCTATCCCTACCTTGCTGTTTTAGAAAAAAATAGTATGTATGTCTTATTTTTGCGGTAAAATAGGCTGTCTATTCCCATAGATGTGGGTTTAAACAACCTATTCGATTCTAATAGAAAACGCATAATTCGGATTTCCTTGATCCCATTTTGCATAAATCATATATACATATGTTCCTTTTTTAGCGGGCACAGTCATTTTATTTCTGTCTACCTCAATAAATTCCTCTTCCCCATCTTCAGACACTTCTGCAATCTGTAATGATCCATCTAATGGTTTTTTATTAAAATCAATTGTAATTGTTGCATTTGGTTCCACTGTAACGGAACCATTTCTTAACCCCATATCCCAAGGAGATGCATAGACATAGTCGACACAGGATCCTTTCAAGGAACCTTGCCAGCAATTCGAGCCAATTGTTGTCGGAATTCTGTTATTTTTCCATAATACCTCAGGTTTTGGTGGCTTGGAAAAGTAAATCGTATCCATTAATACCCAGATAATGACAAAAATAAATGCTATTATTGTTACCACCATAAACATAAGTGCCTTTTTGTCCCCTTTCCTTCCTCTTTAATTATTGGACGTTTGTTATTGTAGAAAAGTTTCGAATTTTTCTTTATAAATAGAAAATTTAGGATATTTTTTATTCTCCTCTATGGCCTTTGGATTTTTCTAGTTTATATACGTCCATTCACCTAAAAAAAGTTCCATAAATTTGGAAATTAAAAAAACCGAAAAGTAGATATTCTACCTTTCGGAAAATTTTATTAAGCTCTTTTCTTTATATCCAATTTGCTTTTCTCATTATTTACTACGTTAACGGCGCTACAGCATTAAGTGCTAATTTAAAACATTCTTTTTGTAAATAATTCTCTTTTTTATTTTAGGTTGTTTTACTTAATGGATAATATTTTATTAAATATTGGTTATCCCCTTCTACATAAACATTATTTTGATCTTTTTCCGGATAATAAGTAGTGGTCATCACCTTTTGACCTTTATTAATGAATATTTCACATACTGATTGATCAACAAAAATCGTTAAGTTAAGCCCTCCATTTTTCTTTAGCTCAATCGTTCTTTTATTCCCATATTTAAGGTTAATGGGATTAATCGTACGAGAACGGTCTAATGTGAGTTTACCTTTCACCGTATCAAATTCTAAACAAAGATAATGATTGTGTTCTTTATTTGCATATAATTGAATGGTACCTATACTGCTATAAGGAATCTTAACTTGCAATTCAAAGCTATTTTCAATTCCTTCTAAAGAGAATGAATGGTCATGAATGACCATTTTCTGTTCCTCTTTTCGCAGCATTTCCATTTCCTTAACTGGATATTGATATAGTTCTCCGTTAATTAGCTTCAATTCCTTTACCAAACTTAAACAGTGAGCCCAGCCATCCTTAAAAGTTGGGTACTCCATTTCTGGTAAACCAATCCAACCTATACTTAAACAACGTCCGTCTGGAGCATTAAATGCTTGAGTTGCATAAAGATCAAATCCCGCATCTAGAAGCTTCAAATCTTCAACATGATTGATTTTACACCTTTCAGGATCAAAATTTTCTCCAACAATATAAAAATTAGGATAAATATTTTGATAGTCTGCAACTCTTTTATCCAGTCCTTGTGGGCAAAAAATCAAGACTGGTTGATCATCAAGGAATACTACATTTGGACATTCGATCATATAGCCCATGGATTCTTCGATAAAATCTAGCGATCCTTTTATTTTCCACTCTAGCAAATTATCACTCTGATAAACCAAAACTTCCCCTTGCTTCTTTGTATTTTGAGCACCAATGAACATCAAATAGTGATTCTTATATTTGATAACCTGGGGATCACGAAAATGTTCTGTTATTCCCTCAGGTACTTGATTAATGAGTGGTTTTTCTATTTTCGTTATTTGATTATCTTGATCCATCCAAGCCCCCATTTGATAAGGAACTCGCTGCCATGTTTCATCTCTGACGTTTCCAGTATAAGCAAGAAACAACTTATCTCCTACCGGTAATGCAGATCCTGAATAAACACCATGGGAATCATAAGCTGTATCCGGCTTGATTGCCACACCCTCAGACCGCCAATGTATTAAGTCATCTGAAACTATATGATACCAAGATTTAAGGCCATGAACTGGACCAAAAGGAAAAAATTGATAAAAGAGATGCCATTGGTTATTAAAAAAGGTAAAACCATTTGGATCGTTCAGTAATCCTGTCTTAGGTTGGATATGAAAATCAAGACGCCACTTTGCTTCTTTTACCTTTGATTCTAACTTTCTTAGGTAATCATTTCCCCATTTTTCATATGGGAGATACCTTACTTCATCCGTCCACTTCATATTTTCTCAACGCCTTGTTTAACTTCAAAAATAGGCATTACATAATTAAAATTATATTCCAGCCCTGAGATAGTTTCCTTTGATTCTGTTATGACTACCATTACCGAAGGATCTTTGCCGTTTGCTTTAACTAGGTCAATATTCATTTCTCCAATCGAATCCCCTTGTTTCACTTTTTGTCCTTGTTTTATATTAAGTACAAAAGGCTTTCCTTCTAATTCTACTGTATCAATACCTAAATGAATCAATACTTCCAAACCGTCTTCTCTACGAATACCAATTGCATGTTTCGTTGGAGCAATCATTTCAATTATCCCACTAATTGGGGCTGTAATATCTTTTTTACTTGGTAAAACGGCAAAGCCTTCACCCATCATCTTATTTGCAAATACTTTATCATTCACTTCCGTAATTGGAATAATTTCGCCTTCAATAGGTGCATATACTCTCAAATTCTGAACTGTTTCATTTGTACCTAGTAATTGTTCTTCATTTGTTTTTTTTGTTTCTTTCTTAAAAACAATTAGGTTGGTCAAAATAAATGCTAAGATAACGGTTCCAATTCCGACTAATAAATAGGTAGTCACCTGATAAGGGCTATAAATATACATTAACGGTGATAATAGCACTGCTAATCCGTAGCTGTTTGCTTGGATACCTAAAAACGATAGTACCATTCCACCAATTGCTGAGCTTGCAAGCATAACGCCAATTGCTTTCATACCTGCCCTCATGACAACTCCAAATAATGCAGGTTCACTGACACCTAATAATTGTGTGACAGTTGCAGAAATACCAGCCGTCTTGACAGAAGCGTTTTTTGTTCGCAATGCAATAGCCAAACAAACAGCAGCATTGGCAAAGCCATACATAGCACAAACGGTAATCAAAGGATTAAACCCAGTGGAAGCAATTAAAGATGTTTCAATCATGATAAACATGTGATGCATCCCGGTCATTACTGCAATCGGATAAAGGAAACCGATAATTAACCCACCAATTCCTAATGGTAAATGTAAAAACATCTCAATTACTTTGACAGCTTGTGACTCAAAACCATGAACTAAAGGACCTAAAATAAATAACGCGATAAAAACAGAAACCAAGATGACTACGAAAGGTGTAAAAATTAAATCCATCGAATTAGGCATTACTTTTCGAAGCTTCTTTTCAAGAGTTGCTCCAATAATTCCAGTAATCAAAGCTGTTAAGATGGAACCTTGATATCCAACCAAAGGAATAAATCCAAAAGCCAGAATTGGGTCTGCTGTTCCTTCAGCAACAGCGTAAGCATTTGGTAATGCAGGAGATACTAACATCAACCCAATCAGAAAGCCAATAATCGGGAGTCCACCCACCTTTTTAAATGCAGACCAGCAAATGAAAGCAGTCAGAAAACCAAATGCGGTATCGGTTAAAACCGTTACCATTGCAGTTAACCAAGCAGGAATCGTTTCTGGTGATAACCCCATTGTGTTTAATACGGTTTCATTAAAGAGAACACCCTTTAATCCTAGGAATAGACCGGTCGCTCCTAAAATAGGGATAATTGGAACAAAAATATCAGCAATATTACGAACAGCGCGTTGCAGCTTGGAAGAATCATCTTTAATCATTTCATCTTTTGAATTTTCTCTATATGAATAAAGCGATTGCATTTCTGCATAAACTTTATTAACAATTCCTGTCCCCAAAATTATTTGGTATTGCCCAGCATTATAAAACACACCTTTTACCTGTTCTATTTCTTCCACTTGTGAATCGTCAATCGCCTTGCGATCTTTGACTTGTAAGCGAAGTCTGGTAGCACAGTGTGTAGCGGAGACGATATTATCTTCTCCAACTACAGCAACAAGTTTTTTGGCAATCTCTTGATAATTCAGTTGTTTAGTCATGATTTACATCCTTTCGTAGCAATAATGCTTGATATGGTTTCATTTTCAGTTTATTTTCTTCAAAAATGATGTCTTCATAGTTATTTAAGAGGACTTTGCCAGTAATTTCCTCGATGAGACAGTCCTGATTACTTAAATTAATTACTACCTGAATCTTCTCCTTACCAATTCGTTCGTAAGCAATAATGTTATCTGCTGTCTCTAAAGGTACGAATTCTCCATAAATCAAGGTTTCACAATAGTTAGACCTATTTCTTAATTCGATCATTTTTTTATAATAACTAAATATAGAATCCTCTATTTCCACCTGTAGCTCAGCATTTATTGTCTTATGATCCCCAACTACTTTCAACCATGGCGCAGTAGATTCACTAAAACCTGCTGTTTCACTAGCATTCCAGTGAAAAGGTGTTCGACTATTATCACGGGAACGCTGGTTGACAAACTCCAATGCCTCTTGACTAGTGAAGCCTTCTAACATGGATCGTTGATAATTATCAAGGCTAGATACATCATTAAAATCATCAATTGTTTCACGCTTAAAATTCTTCATTCCCAGTTCTTGCCCTTGGTAAATAAAAGGTGTTCCCCTTAGGAAGAAAAACAAAGTACCTAATGCCTTCGCGCCAATGTCATTTTGATATTGTGGATCACTAATATATTTTGAGATAGAGCGAGGTTGATCATGATTTTCCAGAAAATTGGCTCCCCAGCCGTTTCTTTGAATTGCCTCCTGGCTTTTGAAAATTTGATCCTTAAGTTCCTTGATTTGCCAATTAGTCCTTCTAAACCATTCACTTCCACTTTCAACATCTATATCGGCATAATGAAAATCAAATATCATATTAAAATAGCCATTAGGACCAATGTATTGATCATATTCTTCATACGTAACTCCCGGAGCTTCACCAACCGAAACACATTCATATTTTTGGAAGGTCTCACGATTCAGTTCTGTCAAGAAATCTTTAATGCCAGGACGATTCCGGCCTTTATGCTTTACACTAGCTAATCCGTCCGCACCATCTGGGATTACATCTGCATAGTCTTGGTCCTTTTTAATGAACGTAATCGAATCAATGCGAAACCCAGAAATACCTTTCTCTAACCACCAATTAATCATGTCATAAATTTCTTGCCGAAGAACTGGATTTTCCCAATTAAGATCAGGCTGCTTTTTATCAAATGTATGAAAGTAATACATATTTTCTTCATTCGGAACTTTTTCCCAGACGCTTCCGCCAAAGATAGAGCGCCAATTGTTTGGAGGACTAGCATTTTTTCCTTTTTTAAAAATATAATAATTGCGATATTTGCTTTTGGGATCATTTAAAGCAGATTGAAACCATACATGCTCATCAGAAGAATGATTCACAACTAAATCTAAAATAATTTTGATCCCTCTCTTTTTAGCGGCTGTCAATAATTCATCAAAATCATCCATCGTACCAAATTCCGGTTGAATACCTTTATAATCAGAAATATCATAGCCATTATCAACCATTGGTGAGGTAAAGATTGGGCAAATCCAAAGCATAGTTACCCCAAGTTTTTCTAAGTAATCTAATTTTTGAGTTATCCCTTTGATATCACCAATTCCATCATTATTGCTGTCATAAAAACTTTTTGGATAAATTTGATAAACAACTTCTTCTTTCCACCATATTGGTTTTTCCATGAATATCTTTGGTATATCTTTTCGAAAGGCATTTTCCATTATTATACACTCCTACTTTTATGATATCGATACCACATTGGTGTTTTTAAAGAATCTGCTTACACAGATTCTCTGATAATTAGTTCTAAATTTAATTCTGATTGATTGATTTGATAACTTGTACCATCAAGATGTGCAATTAACAAATTGGTCGCTTCTTTACCCAAGGCTGCTACTGGTTGTGAAATGGTAGTCAATGGTACTGTTAACATTTCGGTAAATGGTTGATTATCAAACCCCATAATTGCTAAATCTTCTGGTATCTTTTTTCCAGCTTTTATCATGGTTTGAAGTATCCCACTAGCTACTTCATCACTACTAGTAAAGATTGCGTCAGGTCGATTTTCTTTAGGCAAAGCCAAAATCTTTTTAGCAATTAACTGACCATCTTTAATTGTATGTACCTGTTTGAAAATCCAATCGATTTTCATTGGCAATTGACTTTCTGTTAATGCCTTCTCAAACCCGCTAGTACGAGCATTTCCATGTCCACCTCGAGTTAAGCTACCTCCTGTACAGTAGCTAATTTTACGGTAGCCTTTTTTAATCAAGTAATGAATAGCATCATACGTCGCTTTTTCTTGATTTGTATAAACTTGTGGAATAGATGATCCAGGAATTTGTTCGTTACACAATACGATTGGTCCAAATTCTCGATAAGATTCAATAGTGGAAGGTTCCCCTTCTACTGAACACATTATTAGACCGCTAATGACTTGCTGCTTTAACATCTCCAACATTCTGATTTCTGCATTTTTATCATCATAAGTTTGCATAATTAAGACATTATAGCCATGTAATTTCACTTGTCTCTCAATCGAGTCAACTAAATATGAAAAAAATGGATTGGTAATACGAGATACCAAAATGCCAATCATTGTACCTTTTTTCGAACGCAACTGAGTCGCAACAGAACTAGGAGTATAATTGAGCTCCTCCATTGCTTTTTTGATTCTTTCACGTTTGTCATCGGAAATATAAGGATGATTATTTAGATATCGAGAAACTGTTGAAACAGATAGTCCTGCCTTTTTCGCCACATCCTTAATTGTAGCCATAAAGAACATTCCTCTCCTTTTATGATATCGATTTCATATATAATATAAATTCTTTTTGATTTATTGTCAAGGAAAAGTAAGTGTGAAGCTTTCTTCCCCCATAAATGATTATTAAATTTAATTTATGCATTAAAAAACCGAAAAGTAGATTACCTACCTTTCGGGAAAATTTATGCTAAGCTCTTTTCTTTATTTCCTTTACTTTTTCCATAAATGATGGTTTCTTTCTGCTAAAATAATAGACAATTCCCGTAATCAGTAAAACAAGAACGATCAAAGCAATTGGATTGATATTCGTGGAAAAAACGCCAAATGGAATCAATGCAAGGACAAAAAAGTAAAAGAAATTTCCAATGGCTGTTCCGATTGTAAAGGGACGCAAGGAGATTTTGCTAACACCTGCAATGATATTTAAAATACTTGTCGGAAAGAATGGAAAAACCCTACCATAGATTACATATCTCATCCCTTTTTGTTCGATCTTATCAAGCATATCTTGATGATTTTTGACTTTGCTGTGAACGAAATCTTGAAACCAAAAACGAATAGCTAGGAAGATAATGATTGCCGCTATTATACTAGAAAACCAGCTCCATAAAAATCCGTAAAAGAATCCAAACGAATAAAAATTGAGGGTAATAACCAATATTAACGGGATAACAGTAAAGCTATTTTGAATAATCATTATGAATAAACTTACAATAAGTGCATAAGAAATATTTTCTTTAAATACTGATGTGACAGAATCAATCTCCCCTTGACGAATCACCTGAAAGATATCCGTATAACGGAAAAATATAATAAAGAGGCTGATCGTCACAAAAAATGTGAATGGCTTCCAAAAATGTTTTATAAGAAATCACCTTTTTCATAAATTATATGTCACATGCTAAAGAGTGGTACACTCTAGATGATTCATTTTACTACAAATTTAATCTTTTTCCTTTTTTTATAATTATCAGTTTTCTACCCTTATTTATTTTTTTTGAATCTGGTTTGCCTATGAATGTTAATTAGCCCCTTAAATTATATATGATTGAACAAAAAACACTATTCATTTTGCATAAATGTTCCAAAATGAATAGTGTTTTATCTTCTTACTCTTAATTATTTAATTTTACACTTCTTTGATTTTTTCGAACCACTCTTTAAATTTAAGAATACATCTATTGAAGAATCTTATTCAAACAATAAAATATTTAAGTCTTTTCCATAACAGTAAACAAGCATTGTATGCAATTGCGCTCTATGGTGATAGATATGTGCTACTATTTCTAATAGCCACTCATACCTAGTATAGGTTGCTCCCCAATAAGATGTAGTCTGTTCATGCAATTCTGTTTCTGTGAGATTCATATAGCTGTCTTTTAATGTTTCATAATTATATAGAATAGCATCTTTAACATCCTTCATGCTTATTAAAGAAACACTAGAATAGTACTCATTCATCTCTTTTTGTGTTGCACCATTCGATATCAGCAAATCAGCCTTGCAAATAACGGCAATATGTTCTAACAGCTCACCTATCGAACGCTTATTGCTTGCTGGCCTTTTCTGTAAGTCGGACGCTTCTATAGTTTCTATCATTTCGATTGTTGTTTTTAAAGCTATTTCAATTTGATTTAGCGCACTAGCAGTATATATATTCCCCAATACCTTCCCTCCCTCTCACAACGAATATACGTTCGTATTTTAATTATAGACTATTCTATCATAAGTTCAACAAAATATGCGTTCATTCTTTAAATGCAGCTGATATTATGCATCATCATGAGTCAGTTGGAATAATAGATTTTTGACTGTATTGAAACTATAACCGTAATGGCCAGTCTATATACTACGGAAATTCTCTGTTTCAACTGAAAAGAGCCAAACACATTGTTTGGCTCTGATGCTTAATATGCTTTCCTTTGTCTGATAAACAAACGATCGCTTTTTTCTAAAGGTGCATTTTTCATTAATAAATATGCTATATAAAGAAAGACAATGGCTATCCCAAGCAAAATCGCTACAAACTGAAGATAATGGGTAAAAAACAATTCTGCTAGCCAGCTTATATCCCCAAATACAACAACAACTGTACCGATAACTAAAAGTAATGTCGCTACTGAAAGAGATAAGATCGTCCCATAATTAAACCAAATCGTTTTTGCAATCATCCCTAAACTAAATAAAAAGAATATCCAACAAAAATCCACCCATAGATAGACAAGCCAATTCGAGCTATTCGTAAGTTCTGCAAAATGCAAAAGATTAATCGAATTATTTATACTATTGGTGATTAGATAAAATAAATTAAGGATTACGACACTAATAACACCATAAATGAATGCTGTAAGATATAAAGCCAATACAAACTGTTTTCTAGTTCCACCTAGTGAGAGAATATATTTGTATCCACTAAAATTAGCAAACGGATAGATGAGAAAGACAATGAATAATGGGCCGAATAAGATAAATGATCCAGCGTCTGTTACACCAATAAATCCTAAAATATTATAGAAAGCAAAGAGCACAAAAGTAATGGCAACATTTATATAAAATGTTAGGCTCATTTCTCTCATCATTAATCGGAATGGTCCAGTAAAGGTATTCATACTTTTTGCACCTCTTTTTTTGTTGTATAGTTAACTAGATAATCCTGTAATTTAGCTTTTTCCACTGTAACACCAGCTTCTTTAGCTCTTAATTTCCATTCATTCGTATATACGTCGTCAATCATCACATTGATTTGCTTTCCTAGTTTTCTTTTTTCTAAAATGGTATGACCTTCTATTAAATGCTCTATTGCTTTTGCTGATCCCGATAATAGAACACCATTCATTTTCAACTCTTCGGTTTCTTCATAACGTACAATTGTCTGCTGATTTATAATCGCAATCTTTTCACACATTGCTTCAATCTCATCAATGTGATGGGTAGATAAAATAATGAAACGAGGATCTTCCTCATACGTATTTAGGAGTGCATCGTAAAACTGTTTTCTCATATATGCATCCAGCCCATTCGTTGGTTCGTCCATAATCGTTACAGGCGCTTTACTAGCGAGCCCTAAGACAATTTGCAACATGGTTTGCATCCCTTTAGAGAAATTTTTGATTTTCTTTTTTCGTGGAAGTTCAAACAATGAAACGAGATGCTCCGCTAACTCCATATCCCAGTTTTTATTAAACAATGCCCCATAATGCATGGCATCTTCCACATTCCAAAGTACAGAGAAAGGATGATTTTCTTGGATGTACGTTATGTTGTTCATTGCCTCCTTATTGTTATACGGGATAATACCATTCACATTGATAGAACCAGCATCAATATTTTCCATGCCAGATAAAAGCTTCATAAATGTTGTCTTTCCAGAGCCATTTCGTCCCCAAAGTCCCATGATGATTGGTTCTGTTTCTGAAATATTTACATTCTTTAGTGCCGGGATATTGCCATATGAAAACGAGACATTTTCGAGTTTAATCATCTGTATAATCCTCCTTAATTACTTGAAGTAATTCTACTTTTTTTATTTCAATACGCTTAGCTTCTTCCATCATCGGTTTGACATATTCGTTGTAAAATTCTTCTTTACGCTTTTCAAGCAGCTTTTGTTTGGCACCTTGTGCAACAAACATGCCAACACCACGTTGCTTATACACATATCCAGCCTCAACCAATGCTGCAAGCCCTTTTTGTGCAGTTGCACGGTTTATTTGATAAAATTTCGAAATTTCAGTCGTAGAAGGAATTTGATCCCCTTCTACTAACTCCCCCTCCACAATTTCATTTGCAATCATATCTGAAATTTGCTGAAATATAGGCTTTGAATCATCAAAAACAGCTTTCACGAATTTTCCCTTCCCTCATACGTTGAACGGTTGATTAGTTATGTAATCAACTATACAATAATTGTTCCTTTTTGTCAAACCCTGCATTTATAGTTTGCATATAAATAAGCACTTTTATATTGCAAACATAACAGTCATTTAACATTTTATTTAAATCTTCTATTTTTGGAAAAAAAAGTCGAAAAAAAGGAGTATAATGGAAAGAAAAGATTAGGGAGGTTGTGGAAATGATTACATTATTAGAAGATATTGCTCCATCCGGAATTAAAGATACAAAATTATATATCATGAAAACAACTGATTCTTTTGTTATTTCTATCCCTAAAATTAATTGGTCTACGGAACTGAGTAAAACAGATTCACCCCATGATCAATTTGATCATTTGCTTCATTCCTTAACATTTCATATGTTTGAAGGAAATTGTTCCGAACTAGCAGAATGTATCACCTCATCCATTGGTAAGTATGAAAATTCATTATAAGATAGTCTCTATCCTTCCATTTAAATAAAGTCATACATAAAGGCACAAAGGATTATCATCAATAATCTTTTGTGCCTTTTCATCTATTAATCCTCGCCACCCTTTTCCCTAGTCTACATTTAATTGCATAAAACGATGGCGTTACGCTAAAATGGTTAAATGAATAATAGAATGATTAAAGGAGTTTTTTTATTGGAGTTTCTTTTCACGAGTGAACAATTAGGTTTTCGATTATTAACAATAGAAGATGTTGAGGCATGTGAACAGTTTTGGGGAAGCGAAGAAGTCATGAAATATTGTGGTGGAAGTACAGATTCTGCCTTACTTCCTCAAGTTATTGACTTTTACCAGCAATGTCAAGCTGATTTCGGTCTTTCTGTTTACGGAGTGGTTGATTTGGCTACTAATCAGGTGATTGGGGCAGCTGGTTTTAATATAGAGGATTCTATTGACGAAGTAGAACTTATTTTCCATTTCACAAAAGATAATTGGAACAAAGGCTATGCTACAGAAGCGGCGATTGCATGTATGAAGTTTGCTGAAGAACAAGGAAGTGTTCAAAAAGTAATTGCTTCTGCGAGTATTGAAAACAAGGCTTCTTTAGACGTACTTGGCAAGATTGGCTTTCAGTATATGGGGATCAAATATTTTGAGGATACGGAGCAGGAAGAAGCTTTTTTTGGGTTTGTTTTTTAGGTGAATAGATAGTAATCACACACAGTCTAAATACAGGTTAGTAACAAAGGGGACGACACTAAAATGTTTGATCCCCTTTTGTCGTCACTTAGCCTTTTCTCTTTCATAAATATGAAAATAGACTTTGTTCTTGTCCATCGCTACAATTAAAGAGACCTTCATGAAGCACTCCCCTTATTGACCATATGTAAAATGGTTTAATAATTGCTCAAATGTATCAATCTCAGCAAATGGTTTTATCTCGGTATCATTGTTGGTTCTAAGTGGATTAAACCATACCCCTTTTATATTGGCATTTTGACAACCACCAATATCTCTTTCTAAGTCATCGCCAACGAATAATGTATCTTCTGGCTGCACATTAAGCTTATTTAAAGCTAGTTCAAAAATGCGTTTGTCCGGTTTACTAATCCCC
This sequence comes from Niallia sp., assembly GCF_031978665.1. Lineage (NCBI taxonomy): Bacteria > Bacillati > Bacillota > Bacilli > Caryophanales > Bacillaceae > Niallia > Niallia sp. Next base: position 36,844 of record NZ_DALZDK010000040.1, read on the forward strand.
ACTTCATCAGAAATGATGATTGTATCAAAATAATGATGTAAATTGGTGCTCCTTATTTTTGCTTTTTGTCTATGGACGGTGCCATTTGTGATAATTGCAACTTTCACTTGACTCTTTAGCCTATATAATATGTTTAATCTATCTTGATTTACAGAAAAACAATACGGAAAATGCTGATTCCAAAAAGCTAATATATCATTGTGTAGTATTCTATATTTTGGTGGAAAAGAATCGAAAAAGGCTTCCAATACCTTTGTTTTATCCTTTTGACCATAGCATCGCTTGTCCTGTTCTTTGAATTCTTGCAGCATTTCCCTTTTTAAGGAATCGTCTATATCCTCATAACATTTTTCCAACATAATGAAAAATAGTTTTTCTACCGCATCATCTCTATCAAGTAGGGTGTCATCTAAATCAAATAGCACTGCTTTGTAGGTACTCAAATAATTCACCACCTTTCTAAATCTGGGTACTCTTTTAAAAAGCTACATAAAAAGGCTGGCTATTTTCATCCAAACATTTCTCTATTCTTTGTCTAAAATTCTTATGTGTCACCATTTCCAGCGCATCATCAATAGGAAAAAATCCCACTTCTAAGCTTTCTGGAGAAGTAGCTAATTCCCCTCCAACTGGTTTTGCTAAAAACAGCGTATTGCATATGGAACGGTTCACATTTTGGAATATTCCACAAAATTTTACTATCTCAATATCAATACCTGATTCTTCTTTTGCTTCTCTTACCGCAGCGTCTTTCAAGGACTCTCCCTCTTCCACTTGTCCGCCTGGCATTTCCCAACCTCTCTTAGGTCCCTTGATTAATAGAATTTCACCCTGTTCGTTGATGACAATCGTCGCTGCTGAAACAATATGTTTCGGCGGCAAATATTGCTTTTGTGTGCTTTGAACCAATTGGTTTCCCCCATTCTTTATGTTGAATAATTTTATCCTTGCAGTTCCTCTACTGTTTTAATAATTCGATAGAATGCTTGATTAATAGGTGTTTCGATGCCAAGTTTCTGGCCATAATCGATGACTTTTTCGGCAAATAAAGCGACTTCGGTTTTTCTGCCAGCTTCGATATCCTGCAGCATCGATGTCTTTCCTGTTCCGCCAACTTTGCTTAATACATTGGCAAAAAAATAATCCATGTCTTGTTCTGTTAGGTCAATTTCCTTTGCCTGAGCTAGCTTGATTACTTCCTTCATCGCACTTTTGGCTAGCTCTCTTGCTGGTCCTTCTTTTTGAAAGAAAGCATAGGGGGCTCTCGTTACAGCTGAAGCTTGATTCATGCCTACGTTAATCATGAACTTATTCCAAAGTGCCCGTTCCATATCTTCTGGTACATCAACTGGTATGCTTGCTCTTTCTAAGCATTCTTTGACCTCTTTTACGCGATCCGTTAGCTCTATATTTACTCTTTCCCCAAAAGTGATGATTCCAGGAGTACTGTAATAGATTCGATTGCCTTCTCTTGTTGAGTCAATGCCATTGCAGATGGAATAGAGAATCTTTTCTTCCCCATAGCTTTGTGCAATTTCTTCCTCGCTTGTAATCCCATTTAATAAGGAAAGAATTACTGTTTTCTCTCCTACAAATGGACGAATTAGGGAGATTGCTTCTTGAAGCTGTCCATATTTTACTGCAAGGAGAACCAAATCAAAGGCTTCTGAATGTGTATCTGGATGGATGTAATGAAAGGAAGTTTCTTCGTCGTTTATGTAGAATTTTTCTTTTTCATATCTTGTTTTTCTATGCTCATCGACAATAATTTGTACTTCTAATCCTTCTACTTCCTGAAGCATTTTGCCATATACTGCACCAATCGCTCCAAGCCCTACAATACCGATTTTTTTGATGGTCACTTTTCTTTCCTTCTTTCTGTGATTATTCATAATCTTTTAAATTATTTTAACATATATTTCTAGTAAAAAAATACTTCCTTTTCATCATCGAAAAGGAAGTATCTTCTATCCTATCTTAGCTTTACCTGCTTCAATCGCTTTGTTAATGGCTTTGCGAATGATTATTTTTTCTTCTACATGTTTATATTCCTTTAGTACATCAAGTACTATTTTCCTTGCAATTACTTGATTTCTCGTAATCGGGTAAACCAATGAGTACAGATAGGCTGCTTGTTTCTTATTCATTTTTAGCTTCGCTGTTCATTTACAGGTAGCGCTAAGGTAACTTTAAATAAGTCTCCATCTGTCTCTATTGTCATCATTCCCTCATGAAGGTCGATAATCGATTTTGCAATCGCAAGTCCAAGTCCGGATCCTTCCGTATGTCTGGATGTATCGCCTCTTTTGAAACGCTCGAATAATTCATCCATATTGTCATCCAGCTCATACTTGGAAATGCTTTTAAATTGAAGAACTGCTTGCTCTTTTTCTTGTTTAATCGAAAGATAGACACGAGAATGCTCCAAGGAGTACTTCAAAATATTGCCGATTAAATTATCAAATACCCTCCATAGCTTTTGCCCATCTACTACTGCATAAATCGACGGCTCTTGATTGGTTACACGAAAATCAAGAGAGGAGGCTTTGATATTTTCATCATATTCTCCTAATGCTTGCTGCAAAAGCTGTACTAAATCTATCCTTTCCTTCTTCAATTCCACATTGCCACTAACCATTTTCGACACCTCAAACAAATCATCGATCAATACTTTTAACCGCTGTGATTTTCGGTCAATAATGGCCAGATAGCCTTCTTTTTCTTCGTCTGTTAGATTTTTATTTTTTAACAATTCCGTGTAGTTAATGATGGATGTTAAAGGTGTTCGTAGATCATGACTGACATTGGTAATTAATTCGGTTTTTAGGCGTTCGCTTTTTTCCTGGGCTGTCTTTGAAACAATTACCCCAGATTTTAACGTATTAATATTCTTTGCGAGAGAAGTCAACTCTTTCGCCCCTTGGATTGATATTTCTTGATGTAAGTCTCCATTTATTACTGCATTCGTTTGTGCAAGCAGCTTACTAAAAGCCTTTATATTTCTCACCACAAAAATAATAACTGGAATTCCAATGAAAAGAGCAGCTACTAAATAGAATGGGATAAGAATTTGCAATACCAGACTTATTGGTAAAAATAGACCTAACATAAAAATCACTAGCAAGCTACCAATCGCTTTTTTGGTAAAATCTCTACTAGAAAGAACCCGTGAAATAGCCGTTTTCAACTTATTTACACTTATACTTATAAATGTATTTTTCCACTTTACTTTCTCTTTAATTAATAGATATCCTTGCATAAGAGATAGTGTTACAAATACCCATGCTAAAAGAAGAAAGGCAAGAATATCACCCCAATTCCCCCCTAATTCATTCACCTCCATGGATAGTTGGTCCCCAATTCCCCATAGTCCAATAACAGCTAATATGGCACTTATCACCAATAGCATATATCGGATATCAATTGGAACCTTTCGATAAAAAGGATAGTCCCATTGCGCAAAACTGATTTTCCTTTTTGCAAGCATAAAAATACTTACTACTAAACTGATAATACTTAATGAGCTTCCAAAAATCATTTTCTTTTGATAAGCATAATATTTATTCTCTTCCTCTATCAGCAAACTACCATTACTTAATTTTTTTGGTACAGCCACGATTCCTTCATAATTACCAATCTCTTTTTTCAACTGACTTACGATAGGAGGAATCCTCATTTCATCTTCCCATGACCAAATTGCAAACCCTTTATCTCTGTAGATTATTGATTGTCCGGGCAAATTTAACTTCTCTGTGTTCGATGTAAAGTAGAAGTTGCCTAAGAACTTTGTATTGTCCTTGTTTACTACCTTTTCTATTGTTTCTCCTGAAGAAATAGTCATATTGGTTACAACTTTTCCCGTCTTACCATTCTCTAAATAATAGTAGAATGATTCAGCCCATTGCTCAAATTCATATTTTGTATTTTCCAAATCTCGATAATATCGATCTACCTCTAATTGTTTTTCTTCTTTTATTTTTTCTTGGACATATTCATCATTTGGCAATAGCTCTGTGATTTCCTTTATATCTCGATCTCTTTCTTCTGTTAAAAGCTTCTCTGCTGCTTCATCTCCATTTTCGATTGCTAGGGCTATATCTTCTTCATACTGCTCATTAATTAATTGCATTTGTTCCTTTAAACTTGCGTATGAGTCACGATATTCAGCGATTTCTTCTTTCGTGACGCTGATGTTCTTTTTCGCTTCTTCTATTGGCACCTGATATAACTGATAATTACTTAATAGTTCTGTAAAATACATTCGTTTGTCTTCAAACTTGGTGGAGTCATAATAATTTGTATGTATATATTGCGTTAGCCATATTTTTAGCGGCGCTAGCCCACTAAGCCCGATCGTAACCAACAATGTCCAAACAATAAAAAGCCCTTTATTTCTCGATTTTGTAGCCAATGCCCCACACCACCTTTAAGAAACGCGGATTTTTTGGATCCACTTCGATTTTCTCGCGGATTTTTCGAATATGTACTGCCACCGTGTTTTCAGCATTGTACCCAGGTTCCTTCCATACACTTTCATAAATTTCCGTAATAGAGAACACTCTGCCTGCATTTTTCATTAATAATACAACGATTTTATATTCAATCGGCGTTAGCTTTACACTTTCTCCATTTACCGCTACTTCTTTTGCCTCCTGGTCTAATGTTAATCCATGAAGGTCTATTTTTTTCTTCACACCATCAAAGGTTCCAAGTGTCACATATCTTCTTAATTGCGATTTCACTCTTGCGACTAGTTCCATTGGATTGAATGGTTTGGTGATATAATCATCAGCGCCTATCTGCAATCCCAATATTTTATCCGTATCCTCACTTTTCGCACTCAGCATAATTATCGGGATATTTTTTTGTTCGCGAATTTTGTAGGTAGCAGAAATTCCATCTAATTTAGGCATCATAATATCCATGAGAATTAAATGAACTGTTTGTTCCATTAAAATATCCAATGCCTCTATCCCATCACTTGCTTTTAAAACGGTAATCCCTTCGTTTTTTAAATAAATTTCTATAGCATCTCTAATTTCTTTCTCATCATCCACTACTAGCACATTTACATTCTCCACCTTAGATCACCTGCTTTCTCTCTTCTTCGATGTCTCTATCATAGGCAAAAAATCTTAATATCTGCTAAGCAAAATTCTTAAGATTTTCTTAATATTCTTCTAGGATATTCCATTCTCTCATTCTATCAAAGGAATGTTGTTGTTCACACCACTATTTCGATATAATCATTTCTTTAGCTTGGTGAAATGAAAAAATGGCTTTCATCTTTTATGGATGAAAACCATTTTTCTTATTGTTTAGCCTTAATTTGTTCCCGAATCTTCTCTAGCTCCTCAAGGGACAGTTCCCCTAATGATTCTTTTATTTCTTCTTCCATGCGCTTGCGGTTCTTTTCCCGATATTGATTCCACCAGGCACGAAGTCCTTCTGTTTGATCCAATATGTAATCAATGTCGATTTCTTCTACCTCATCGTCCGAAATATACTCCAACACCGCTGCTAGCATGCGGTTTAATTTATCTACCTCTCCTTCTTTCTTTTTCGTATTCGTCGGTTCCTTTTCTACTTCTTCGCTAATCTCTTCATCTTTGCGAGGCATTGTATTCCTCCTACCTTTATTCCTGTTTTTCCTAGTATTTCCGTTCGAAAAAATCACTATTCTTTTCTGTGCAGGAAAAAGATATCCCCATAGCGAATCAATGATTGTAATTTTATGTTTAAGGAGTGTGTAAAATGGAAGCACGTCATGAAAATTTATTTAAACAATTGGGAACCTATCGGAAGGAACTTTTAGGGACTGTTGAAATGGTGACAGACGAGCAAGCGGAAATCGTCCCAGATGGATTTAATAATAATATCCGCTGGAATCTCGGTCATCTTTATCTCGATCAGTTTTTATGGATCGAGGCATTAACAAAAGTAGCCTCTCCTACTTCGAAGCAATTTAATCAATGGTTTGGTTTCGGTACAACACCAGCTAATTTCACAGAGGAGACGCCATCCTTCCATGAATTAAAAGAGCTTTTAAACGCTCAACCACAAGAAATATTAGAGAAATATCGCAATGAGCTTGAAAAAGAATATCCCCCAATCGATATGGGCATGCACACAATAGAACAAGTATTAATTCGAACGATTTTTCATGAAGGCATGCATTTACAGGCGATAAATGATTTGAAAAGGTTTATTTAGAGATATTTGGGAAGAAAAAATGGCCCTCTGAAATCGTTAAGCGAAATTATGCTTACCATATTCTCATTAGAAATAATCGGTAAAAGTTTTATTATCTACAGCAACGAAGGATTCGGATCCTACAAAAAGAAAACCACTGAACAAACAATTTCAGTGGTTATTATCTGTATCTATAAAAAAATGACTACATTATCTCGTTTTGGTGTCTTTAACACTATAAAAGCTATTCACTTTCCCCTTTTACTCGTCTATTTTCCTCTTGTTTTAACCAATATCTAATACCCTTTCCAGCCAATGGTTCATCCTTATATCTTGGTATTAGGTGAAGATGACAATGAAAAATCTCTTGGTTAGAAACTTTGCCTACATTCCATCCTATTGTATAGCCATCAGGAGAATGGTAATTATCTATAAACTTTTTTGCCTCATGTACTAGCTCATATGTATCGTTCCACTCTTCTTGTGTTAATTCAAAGACGTCCTTGTGATGTTTTTTAGGAATTATTAAACCGCTACCCTCTAAGATACCTTGATGTTTGTTATGTTGCAAAAAATAACATGCTTCATTCTCCAGGACAATATTTGGTCCCTATCTTTATGTGGATTACATAAAGGACAATCTAAATCATAAGCCATTTTTCTCCTCCTATAACTATCTCTTTATTCATCCGCCACATCACCAAAAAATATCAAATTCCCCCCTAAGCATCACAATCAATGCTTATCTTTACCTGCAATCGTCTCAATCAAAGCTGGCAACCAATCATCCAGATTAGTAAACACAAAGCCCACATTTTCTGCCTTTTCCGTATTCATATACCATGTGGCAGGAATCGTAAATGGGGAAGTGTTTTCTTCGTCCCCTTCTAACGTTATTTTCGCAGCATGCCCTGTCACCTTTTCAATCATACGGACTAATTCTCCCATTGAAATATTTCCATTTGCTGTTGCATTAAATGGACCTTCCACGTCTGACAAACCTGCCCATTTTAAGAATGCTGCAGCTTCTGAGGCAAGAATAAAGGACATTTCTGCATCCATATTAACAAAGCCAATCGATTTTCCTTGCTGAATCCGCTCCACATGAAAATGCAACCTACGTGTGTAATCATCTTCCCCTAACACGATGGGGAACCTTACTGCCACAACTGGAAATGTTGCATACTGAAAGAAAACGGCTTCCGCTTGTCTCTTTCCTTCATTATATGTAAAAGCCTCCTTATCTCCCCATGCTATCGGATAATGATACGGATCAAAATCTTCCTCGTTTTTTTCATATCCATCTGCAGAATACGTCGATAAGGAAGAGGTAAACACAAGCTTGCCAATATTCCCGTTAAAGACTTCACAGAAATCTCTTGCTTCATTTGATGTATAGCAAATATTATCATAAACAATATCAAATTTTCGTCCTTCAAAATGATTATTAAGTTGTTCCTTCATAGAGCGATCACCGATGATATGCTCCACTTGATCGCCAAATGGATGACTTGTTGTTCCACGGGTCATAATCGTAACTTGATGCCCCTCTTCCAACAGCAACTCCACAAGCTTTCTTCCGAAAAAACGTGTACCACCAAGTACTAATATTTTTTTCATCTATTTCTCTCCTAATCAATGACATGCGTATAACATTCCATATGGAAAAGATATTTCCTCCTTTTTTATCCATTATATTATGTCCATGAAACGATATTATTAAATGGAAAAAACAGCCATCTAATAGAATTCATTCTAAACATAAAAAGTATTTCAGAAAAATCACCAATATGGTAATATTAAACAAAAAAGGGATAGGAGATACTATGAAACAGAATTTCTATAGCGTTGGATCTTTTATTATATTTTTTATATCTTTTGTGGCGTATATCCTTGCGTTTTTTATGAACTTCCCTTTTCCCAATGCTCTCTCTATATTATTCCTTTGGTTTTTTCCTATCATTGGGATTATCTTTGGTTTCATAGGAAAAAAAGGATTCTTTAAAATTAGCGGCCTTATCGGTAATATCGTTATTTTTATAATAGTGGTAGTAATCCCTTTCGTCACTTCATTTTTTTGGAATCAACCTTGATTTCCTCTATTGATTGAATAGATTGACTGGGGGTATGAATTTGCAACAACAACACTCACTTCTATTAATCTTCCTTATAAATATCGTTATTTTTTGTCTAAATCAGTATCTATTCTTTTATGTAGAAAGTTCCGATTTCCTTTTGCAAATTTTATATTTTCTTTTCCATCTTTTTGCCTATAAATTTATGGATTTGGCGCAGTAAATTTAAGATAAATTTTTATCATCACTGGCTATGTATTTATATAGGGCTCCTTTTCTCCACTTTCTTCTTCTTTCTAATTAAATCATTGACAACAGATAAAGCAGATTTTTTATCTGAAGGCGAATTCTACTTTGATTTATTTTTAACTATTATTGTTTTTTCTTTTGTCGAGTTATTAATATTAATTTGTTTGCACGGGGTTACGTATATTTTAAGAAGATTTGGCTACCACTAAATCTACTACATTTCGAAGCACAATTTATCCTTTTATCAATAAATAAAGGTATTTAAATGTCCCCTCAGCAAGGACATTTAAATACCTTTTGTCTTTTTGTGGTGTCAGGCACTCTTATTGAGTACGCACAATTCTTTGCTTAAACCCTTTTGTTAGTGGCACAACGATAATACCGGCGATGACTAATTGCATGATATTACCTGGGACGGAGCCGAACGGTAGGATCCAGTTTCCATAAAGGATTACTTCTGTAAAATAGTAGCCGACAACTTTGATGATCATGGCAACAGCAACGGCCAGTACATATACAAAAGATTTTTTGCCAGGCATCTTTTCCACTATTAGTCCAGCTATATATCCCATAGCACCAACGATAACAAATGTGAACGGAGCCCATAATGTCCATCCTGAAACAATATCGAATAAAGCCATTCCAAAAGCACCTACGATCGCACCTGATTTCTTGCCAAAAATAAACGCAGCAATCAAAAACGGCACGTTACCCAAATGGATTAGTCCCCCATTTCCCATCAGTGGCAGCCTGATGTTGATAAACATTGTAGCAAGAAACGTTAACGTAATAAATAGTGCATTGAGAACCAGGATTCTCGTCTTGTTTTGTTCAGTCGCAAACATGTAAATCATCCTCTTCTTTCAAGTATGTGTTTTTCAGTTTATAAAAAAGAAGCTCCTCTTCTTTCATGATTACTAGTATAATAAAAACTGACAATATAAAAAGTGTCAATTTTCATAAATTTAACATGGTCAGAAAAGAGGGTTCTAGAATGGATATGCTTATGTTTGAATTAAATAAAAACACAACAAAACCCTTGTATGAGCAGCTTTATATTGGTATCAAATCCGCTATTTTGAGTCAACAAATTGAAGTTGGGACGCAACTCCCCTCCAAAAAAAAATTGGCCGATTTTTTAAACATCAGCCAAACAACGATTGAAGTGGCATATGCTCAGCTGGTTGCAGAGGGATTTATTGTATCAAAACCGCGGATTGGTTTTTTTGTAGAGGATATAAATGAATTACCTTATATTGAAACAGAACATATTGAGTTGCCTATGGAGGATACGGAGAAAAAAATGATTCGATTTGACTTTCACCCTGGAAAAATCGATACAGACTCCTTTCCTTTTTCACAGTGGAGAAAGTATGCAAAAAATTTATATGATACCCCGTCGAAGGAGTTGCTACAGATTGGAGAACCCCAAGGGGAATACACATTACGGACGGAAATAGCCAAATATCTATATCAATCGCGTGGGATTGTGTGTAAACCGGAGCAAATTGTGATTGGTTCAGGAACAGAACAACTCTTTCCCATGATTTTAAGGTTGCTTGATAATGATTCAACCTTAGCCCTTGAAAATCCTGGCTATTCAGCAAGCCCCAGGATTCAACTGCAAAATAAAGCGATCCCTATTCCCGTTGATGAAGACGGATTGATTGTGGAACAACTTGAAAAAAACAATGCCAATGTGGTCTACATTACGCCTTCTCACCAATTTCCGACAGGTGCCGTTCTTTCCGCCACAAGAAGAACACAGTTAATGCAGTGGGCAGCAAAAAGTAAAAATCGCTATATCATTGAAGACGATTACGACAGCGAGTTTCGTTACACTGGTAAACCCATTCCCGCCTTACACGGGATGGACCAAAACGATAAGGTGATTTATCTAAGTACGTTCACCAAGTCATTAATGCCCTCATTGCGATTGGCTTATTTTCTATTGCCTTCCACATTGCTGAAAAAATATAAGGAAACATTCAGTTATTATTCAGCAACTGTCCCAAGATTCGACCAGCATATAGTAGCCAGCTTCATGAGAGACGGTTATTTTTCAAAACACTTAAACCGTATGCGGAAAATTTATCGCAAGAAACTTGATAAACTGACCCATATCTTTAAAACAGATTATCCTGAAGTCATCATCACTGGAGATCAAGCCGGGATGCATATTTTAATTTCCCTTCCGCTGCAAAAAAGTGAAAATGAGTTAAAAGCCATCGCAGCAAAAAGCCATATCTCCATTTATCCTTTAAGCGACTATCTGTTAAAACCAATAGAATATAAGCATCCAACATTCCTATTAGGGTTTGGAGGCATCCCATTAGAGAAAATCGAGGAAAGCATTCACCAATTAATGCAATGCTGGGAAATGGAAAAATAATGAAGCTTGTACCAACTCCAGCTAGAATCTCTATTTGGCTTAGATTATTGTGCAGTATTATTTAAGAAGTATGTGTTAATTCTTCTTAAAAAGAATTAACATATAAATAAAAAGCGCCTAAAACCTTATTTATATAGAAAGGTTTTAAACGCTTTTTATTATCCCCCTATATCTAAGTACATCCCTTCACAAATTTTAATACGTTAAGTTATAGCCTTTCTCCACTTTCTTACCCTCTAAAACTTTATACTTTCTCCAAGAAGATAGTGTGAAAACCATATCAAATTCTGATTCATGATAGTCGCATTAATTTGTGGTTGGTTGGAACTATAGGCCATTCCTTTAAATACGACTAATTCGGTTTCAACTTCCATATCCTTTAAGCCTTGATATAGCTCATAAGCATTTGTAATTGGTACTCTTTCATCCTTATCTCCATGCTGGATTAAAGTTGGTGTACATGCTGATTTAATATATGTCATTGGTGACGTTTTAGCATATACTTCTGGATCATCCCATGGATAATTTCCTAAATACATCCTCATAGAGTATGAGATATCTGTATGTACATAATGAGTACTCCAGTTAGTAATGTAAATATTCCGAGATTGTAATTAATAGGTAAATCCTTACAAAAAATGTTAAGAATATCTTGTTACGTTCCCCATTTAATTTTATAAACATACATTTTGAAGCCAACTGTAGCTAAGATTACTCACAAAGAACGAGTGAAGCTTACTTAATGCTGTCCATAAATCAACTTAGATGACTGTTGAAATGTTTAGAAGTGCAAAAAAAATGCAACTGATAGTATCAGACTACATTTTTATCGTTTAATTTGTTTCATATTTTTTCGGATAATGACGTAAAAGGAATATTATCTCGCATTCAATTTTCCCTTTATTTCCTCGTAAGTTTCTACGGTTTTATATGTGTTTATAGAGAAACCATTCGCTACTGTTATACGATTTTCTCTTACTTCTATTACCAACAAAGTGTTAATCAATATTTTTTCATTGGACTTTTTATCTGTTATTTCGATGAATGAATTCAAATAATTCCTCTCCTTTTTTCTGTGAAAATAAATAATGGTTTAAACTAGATCATTTTTGTTAAAGCTA